>JAJFHR010000434.1 GCA_021775515.1 Hyphomicrobiales bacterium
ATACGGCAGACCGGCAATTTCCGGCGTTGCCAACACAACGATACCACTTCGCATGAAGAATTCGTTGATCTGGAGAATTCCGTCACTATTGCTGTCGACCAGCTTGAGCATGCCTACATTGCCCCAATTCTTGATCCATTCAAGATTACTGACATCGGCGAAGGACTTGCCGATAATGCCGGTAGCGAGATTGGGGTCAAGCAGTTGAAGTTTTGTCAATGTTGCCAAAGCAGGCGCTGTGAAATACAGCAGGAAGATGAACAACAATGACCAAGCCACTGAATTACGCGCGTCACGAACAGAAGGCGTTGTGAAGTAGCGCATCAGAATGTGGGGGAGCGATGCCGTGCCGGTCATCATGCTGAGAGCCAGCGTGAAGAACAACCAGTTTTGCATCGCGCCACCTGGGTTGTTGTGAAGGTTTGTCAAGGCCTTCAGGCCTGCAAAACTTTCAGTCGGCGCCGTGCCGACATTGAGTTGGCCTTCCAGCTCGGCTATTCGCTGAACCGCATCACCATAAGAAAAGTGAGGGATAATGCCAAAGCCCTGGACATTTGACATCCAAATAACCGGGGTCAAATAAGCGATAATCAGCACGATGTACTGAGCCACCTGGGTCCAGGTAACAGCCCTCATCCCGCCCAGCATTGAGCACAACAGGATACCGAGAAGACCAAACCACACACCATATTCAAACGGAATTTGCAGTGCGCGCGCGGCAATCGTACCGGAAGCGTTGATCTGCGCCGTCACATAGGTGAAAGAGGCTACAACCAGCACAACCACAGCGCAGAAACGGGCTGTGTTACCGCCATAACGAGTGCCGATAAAATCAGGCACTGTATAACACCCGAACTTACGTAAGTAAGGCGCCATCAGCGAATTCACCAGCACGTAACCGCCTGTCCAGCCGACAACAAAGGCTAAATATCCGTGTCCGCCAAAGTAGATGCCACCAGCTAAGGCGACGAAGGAGGCACCTGACATCCAGTCCGCAGCTGTTGCCATACCATTGTAAACCGCGGGAACTTCCCGACCGGCAACGTAATAGGCGTCAACCTGCATGGTACGTGATAGCCAGCCAATCGCCGCATAGATCACGATCGTAAACGCAACAAATAAAATACCAATTGTCGCCGCGCTTACCCCCATAGCCTCGAGAATGGCCATGAGTAAAATAAAAACAATAAATCCACCCGTGTACAGCCCGTACACTTTGGGTAGATTGTCAATAAATTTGCCCTGAATCATTTGTCCCGCCCTCTAATTGTCGCTTAAACCGAATTCATCATCAATTTTGTCCTGACGCCAATTCTGAAAAAAAATCAGCACAACAAAAATTGCCAACGAACCCTGCACCGCCATGTAGTAACCTACTGGGAAGCCCAAAAAGGTAATTCCATTAAGGCTACTTGCGAACCAATGGACACCAACGGCAAAAATAAACCACAAAACCAAGATGACGATTGTTAGGCTGCGGGTTTTCTCCCAGTGCCTCTGCATAGCTTCAGAATTATTCTGAGACATAGCATCCTCCCCTCTATCTGCGCTAAAAAGCAGCGCCCCAAAACCACTCAACATCGAACATCAATGCAGTGGACCGCACCCCCCCGGGATTTAGATTTGGACAATCCCAAAAAGGATATACACTATCTTAATGTTTAAAAGTTTTAGGAATCAAGTCTCATCATACCAAAGTATAATACGGTCCAGTCTTGCCAACGTGTCTCAGGTATTCAGCCACAGGCTTGATAAAGCACCGTTAGAAACCGTCGAGAGGCTTGTTGAATTCATTCAGACGCGTGCGGCGTATGTCGCCCAGACTGCTTTATATGGTTACCTTAAAACACGCATGGGCACACGATATCCCAGCATGTTTGAGGATGAAGCTTTAGCCCAATCAATTAACATTGCAAAATGGCAGATTTATGCATCCTGCCTATCGGATCTTACTGTTTTTACCGCGGCTACCTGCGGCATACGCAGCAATCTCAACGACGCCGAAATTTCTGAACTTGCACTTTTCTGCTTCAAATCTTCAATCGATCAGACCTTTGAAGAAGCAACGTTAACGGTCCCCGCCAAAAAACTGTTTGAACAATTCGAAGAGCGCCTCGCTAAAATTAATTGGCAAGCGGCCGCAACGGCTGAAAATGCGTTTGAACTGAGTCCGCCTGATCTGATCAGATGGGCTCCGATAGCCGAAGAACTCAAAAATTTAGACCGGGACATCGTCACAAATTCCATCCGTTTTCGTTGGCGTGATGTGCGCGAACAGTTACGAAAACGAATCGATGCAGATGCAATCTGTGAAAATCTGCAACAAATTCCGTGATCAATTCAAGGCTGAATTGCTTTTTAAGACCGACTTCGACAAAAAACCGATAGACCAATCCTCAATCCGCATTCTCCAGCGCTTCAGCACGTGCAACTAATCTCTTGGCATTTAGGTATATCGGCCATTCAACTATCGCGCCCGCCACCTCGACTCGAGCCTTACCGGCGGCGCGCGCTGTCTCAAAAGCGGCAGCAATTTCCCGGGCATGAGCGGTTGCATCACGACTGGGGGTCAATTCGGCATTGATGGCTGGTACATGAGCGGCTGACACTGCACTTTTTGCGCGATATCCTAAGCGCCGGGCATAAGCTGTTTCACGAGTTGCGCCCTTAATGTCGCTCCAGGTATAGGGGCAATCAACCGCAAGGACGCCTGAGGCTACGCACTGGATTAGGAAATTTTGGCGCACGTATTGTAGTTCCAGACCGTCGCGCCCGCGCTCAGCACCCAGGTCGGCGGCCATATCTTCAGAGGCAACAAGGCAGGCTGAAACCCGACTGTCGGCGGAGATGATGGCGCTGGTGTTTAACAGACCCCGCGCGGTTTCGACATTTGGCAACAATTCAATGGTTTGGTCAAAGCCTCCCGAACTATATGCCATCGCGTCCATGGCCTCTCCCAAAGCCGTCACATCCGCTGCTTTGGACACC
>JAJFHR010000435.1 GCA_021775515.1 Hyphomicrobiales bacterium
GGGCTTTCAAAGAAAAGCAACGACAGTTTGAAACCGGCAGCTTACGTTGGAGGTCAAGCTCAGATTGAACGTGATATCGAGCAACTGCACGTCATACTTGGCCTAAAAAGCCTGCCCCTGACCCATCCAGATTATTACGCCATGCAACTTCTCAGCTATATCCTCGGTGGTGGCATGTCGTCGCGGCTGTTTCAGCAGGTTCGGGAAAAGCGCGGTCTTTGTTATTCGGTCTTTTCATTCAACTGGGGTTTTTCTGATGTTGGGGTATTTGGAATTTATGCAGGCACCGGCCCGGAAAAAGCTACAGAGCTGGGCAACGTTGTAATTGAGGAGTTGAAAAAGTTGCCGGGATCCATAGAAGAAGAAGAACTGGCCAGGGCCAAGGCGCAACTAAAAACAGGGTTGGCCATGTGTCTCGAAAGTTCATCCGCGCGTTGTGAACAAATTGCCCGGCAAACGCTGATATTTGACCGGGTAATTCCAATTGAGGAACTGATTGAGAAAGTTGAACGCGTAGACATTGAAACGATCAGTCGCCTGGCTGAAGGTCTGATACAACAAAAAAATCCTAGTCTGGCACTAATTGGCCCTGGCTCAGGGCTTGCATCATTTGATAATATCAGGGCAAAATTCGAATAAGGCGAAGAGCTACCGTGTTAACTCCTCGCGAAAAGGAAGCTAGTAGATTTCAATCAGGGTGCGGCTATGGCGTTTTTGCGCTCCGTTAACCCGCTCGATACTGGTCCGATTTTGCACGCAGGTCAGGTTTACCTGCGCACTCCCCAAATGTCGGACTTTCATGAGTGGGTAGAATTACGAGCATTAAGTCGGGAGTTTTTAACTCCCTGGGAGCCGACATGGCCACGGGATGATTTAACAAAAGGCTCATTTCGCCGCCGGTTGAGACGTTACGTCAAAGATATTCGCGAGGACCTTGCTTATCCGTTTTTCATTTTCGATTCGGACAACGGCAATATTGTTGGTGGACTAACACTGAGCAACGTCCGCAGAGGCGTGGCACAATCCTGCTCGTTAGGATATTGGATTGGCGCTCCCTATGCACGGTGTGGACATATGACCGCTGCGGCAAGAGCCGTAACACCGTATGTATTCCGGACCCTACAGTTGCACCGCATTGAAGCAGCCTGCCTACCCTCCAATGATGCCTCTGTCGGGTTGTTAAAAAAATGCAGGTTTCGGCAGGAAGGCTACGCACACCGGTATTTGCGCATAAACGGGCAGTGGCAGGACCATCTGTTGTTTGGCTTGAATGAGGACGACTGAGGGTTCAAAAATCATTTACGGAAGTCTGCTCATTTCGGCACCTGACTTTATGGAAAAATACGGCTATTCTAATGCTTTCGGGGGTCGGGCAACATCAAAGGCTAGATCACTGGCCTGCTTTTATCGGGTCTTGTATGATGATATCTGTTCTAGCTGAGACTTTATTTAAAGGTATCAGGCAATAAATATTTCTCTATTTCATTTTCGATTGATCTTTGCGTGTATGGTTTTGGCGCTGGGTATCTTCATGCGGGTGTCAAGCGTGCACGCGGCAGAAATCATTAAGCTGCCTGTTGCCAATGATGCCGTAAATCTCGCGGTTGTCGGTGAGCGATTTGAAAAGCAGGATCCGAACCTGGAGGTAAAGGTTCTCCAGGCCAGCGCTTCGCAGCCTGAAATACTCACCGTTGAAGCATTAAGTAAACGCGCGCCTTATCGCTGGCTGACATTCTCACTCGTTAACGGCACCGACAGCGTCATCAAGCCGTTAATTGTTGTGCCCCGCCGCGGCCTGCCTGGTACCGGTCTGGTATGGCCCGAAATTGGCGGGAAGACAATTTTGAGCATTACCGCCTCATCAGGTGCAAAGCCTGAACCGGTATTTGGACGCCCTGGTATTTACCGGCTGAGTGTGGAACCAAAAACGACTGTCACCTACGTTATGGAGATTTCAGGAAACTGGCCAACGCGATTGGGCTTGTGGAACGAAAGGGTTTATGAATTTCACGTTGAAAACAGATCTTTATTTCGCGGGCTTTTGCTTGGTATTGCCGGTCTTATTTCTCTTTATCTTACAGTTTTGTTTTTTGTAAACCGCCAGGCCCTCTTCCCCTCCGGGGCGCTGTTGGCGATTGCCAGCACCGCTCTTTTGATCTCGGAATTCGGCTACTTCCCGCAAGTTTTGGTCGATGCGCCGGAAATGGCGACAAAAGTGCGAGCGGCGATTGAGGCGGCCATGGCGCTTGGCGTTTTTTCGTTTTTACATACATTTTTGTTATTGCGTCACCGCTTGCCGTTTTTGGGCTATCTAAATGCCATGTTGCTGGTCAGCCTGGCGGGCCTGGTTGCTTATGCTTTTTACCAGCCTTTTTTCGCAGCAGGTTTGGCGCGGATTACCCTGGGCATAGGTGTGGCAAGTGGTGCCCTGATCATCTTTTACCTTACCTTCCGGGGAAACCCACGAGCCCAGGCCGCACTGCCGGCGTGGATCGTGCTGATTGGTTGGACACTTCTCGCTGGTGGTGCGATTGAAGGAAAAATCAGCCACCCGTTGTTGTCACCGAGTATTGCCGCAGGGCTCATCTTAGTGTTGCTTCTCATCGCATTTGCCGTAACCCAATTTGCCTTTGGAATTCGGATGACGGGAGAAAGCGTTGGCGGCGATACCGGTCGCAAGGCGCTTGCGCTGGCGGGAGCCGGATACAGTGTTTGGGATTACAATTTAGAAGAAAAGACATTTTTTGTCGGCCCCGGAATTGAGAAAATTCTGGGATTGAGACCTGGCCATATTAAGTCGGGAGGAAGCCACACCTGGCTCGATCTCATGCATAAGGATGATCGCGACAATTATACAACAAGCGTTGATGAAACAATAAAAAATGGATCGGGCCGAATTAATCTTAACTTCAGAATGCGTGGAATCGACAATAATTATCGCTGGTTGCAACTTCGCGCCTGTGCCATGCCGGGCGAAACAAACCGGGCCAGTCGCTGCATTGGTATTCTGGCCGATATTTCCCAGGCAAAGCTGGCTGAGGAAAGATTGTTACGCGATGCTGTGCATGATTATCTTACCGGCCTGCCCAATCAAGCCCTGTTTTCCGATCGGCTGGAACGGGTAGTTCACAGATATGCAGATGATAAAGCAAAAGTCATCGGCCTCATACTAGTCGATATAGATCGTTTCAAGAATATTCATGACAGCCTCGGACATGCTGCAGGTGACAGCTTTCTGCTTATTTCGGCACGCCGCATTGCCGAACAGATGGAAATTGAAGATACGGTAGCCAGAATTTCAGAAAATCGATTTGCAGCCTTGATCGTGTCCCAATCCGACATTGATGCCGTTCAGGTCATCGCCGAAAAAATTCAAAAATCGGTTTCTGATCCGGTACCCTTTAAGCCTGAAGCAGTTTATCTCACAGCCAGCATCGGGGTGGCAATCTTCAAATCCGGGGATGATGATGCAGCCGAGTTAATGAAAAAGGCCGAGATTGCCATGTACAGCACCAAACGTCGTGGTGGTGAGCGCATCTCAATGTTTGATCCGCGCATGGCACGCCGGACTACTAATCGGATCGCGCTGGAATCTGATTTGCGCCGCGCCGTCGAGCACAATGAATTCAGGCTCATGTACCAACCGATAATTTCCCTTGAAACCGGTAAAATTGCCGGTTTTGAAGCATTGGTGAGATGGGAACACAAAGACCGCGGCATGCTCGATCCCAGCGAGTTCATGGACATTGCGGAAGAAACCGGGCTGATCGTCGATATCGGCCGCATGGTTCTTAACGATGCCGGGATGCAACTGGGCAGTTGGCAACGACTGTTTGTTCTGCCGGAACCGCTATTCATGAGTGTTAATGTTTCAACCCGGCAAATTCTCCATCCAGATCTGGTCGATGACCTGCGCTCAATTATAGAGCGCGCAGACATAACACCGGGGACATTGAAAATTGAGGTTACCGAAACCCAGGTAATGGAAAACCCGGAAATGGCCTCACGCGTGCTTAATCGTATT
>JAJFHR010000436.1 GCA_021775515.1 Hyphomicrobiales bacterium
AAACATATGACCGCGCTCCTCAAACAGCATCTGATCGATCCGGAAATCTGCATCCGGTGTTACACCTGTGAGGAAAGCTGTTCGCGCGATGCAATTTCTCACGATGATAATAATGTTGTGGTTGATGCATCAAAATGTGACTTCTGTATGGATTGCATCTCACCATGTCCGACCGGATCGATCGACAATTGGCGGGTCGTCACCAAAGCCTACTCGCTTGACGAGCAACTTCAATGGCTGGATCTTCCCGAACAGGAGGATGTGAATGAGGCTGCAAGCGAGGCCGACGCATCAATCGAGGCGCTTGATGATGTCGTGGCAGCACTATTGGCCGAAGCCCATCAAGGCGCGGGAGGCAGGGCCTGCGCACCGGCTTCAGCATCCAAAGCGTCAGTTAATTTGTTCAATCTTTCCCACCCCGCCCAAGCAACGGTGCAGGGCAATTTCCGCCTCACTGCTGACGGTGAGGATATGGATGTGCGGCACATTATTCTCAACCTGGATGCTGTTAAATTTCCGGTTCTTGAAGGCCAGAGCATCGGAATAACGCCACCCGGGTTAGACGAGAATGGAAAACCTTATTTGCCTCGCCTTTATTCTGTCTCCAGTCCACGTGATGGTGAACGGCCCAACACCAATAACTTGTCGCTAACGGTAAAACGCGAAAAACAGGGCGTTTGTTCAAACTATGTCTGTGATTTAAAGCGCGGCGACAAGGTCAATGTGACTGGACCATTTGGGGCGACATTCCTGTTGCCTGAAGATCCTCAGGCCAAATTGATCATGATCTGCACCGGCACTGGGTCTGCACCTTTCCGGGCTTTCACCATGCGGCGGCAACGCACCATTCCTGAGGTCGAAGGATCGATGACCCTGTTTTTTGGCGCCAGGACACCGCAATCTTTGCCTTATTTTGGCCCGCTGGAAAAGGTGCCTGAAACCTTTCTTGCCAAACATTTTGCCTTTAGCAGAATTGATGGTCGCGCCAAAGAATATGTGCAGGACAAGCTGCGGGCAGCAAGCGATACAATTGCTCGGCTGCTTGAAGATCCAAACACCTACATCTACGTATGTGGCCTAAAGGCGATGGAGGCAGGAGTTGAAAGCGCCTTTAAAGACATCGCACACGGCGCCGGAATCAATTGGAAAGAATTGCGCGATAAGATGCGTGAAGCCGGCAGGTACCACGTTGAAACCTACTGAAATATCTCCCGGTAACATAGAGCTGGAAAACCCCGGGCAGGGAAACCCTCCTCCCTTTGTCCATTCTATTCGTGTCTGCTGGGCCGATTGTGATCCAGCTGACATCGCCTATACTGGCAGAATTCCATATTTTGCGCTCGAAGCTATTGATGTCTGGTGGCAGAAATATACCGGATTTGACTGGTACCAGCTCAATATCGACCGCAATATCGGGACGCCATTTGTTCATATGAGCCTTGATTTCCGGTCTCCGGTTACACCTCAGCATCGGCTTGAATGCGAGGTTTCTCTGATTAACATCGGCAACAGTTCAATAAGGCATTCGGTTCGCGGTCTCCAGGGTGGAGTTCTGTGCTTTGAAGGCCAGTTTGTCTCCGCCTTCGTGGAAGCAAAAACTATGAAATCTCGCCGGCCGCCTGCCGATTTAGTGACCGCTATCAGCTCTCAACTATAGTTACGGCGTAGCCCCGTTGCCGTGGCTGGCCGGACTATTGTCCCGAGAGAATTTATGCACTATGTTGCTAAGGTATGAGCGAAATAGTTACATTTGCCGGCAAGGTCACCTCGACAAACGAAGTGTCGAAAATTGACGATGTCAAGGTTGCGCAGTTGCTTTCAGTTGTCGGTGACCGCGTGCGCGATGCCCGTGCACGCAAGGGAATTTCACGGCGCGTTCTTTCGGAAATTTCCGGCGTATCGCAACGCTATCTGGCTCAACTGGAAAGCGGCACGGGCAATATCTCCATAGCCTTGCTGTTGCGCATAGCCAATGCACTTGATTTCCGAATTGAATGGCTTGTGGCTGAAGAAGATCCGTGGAATTCGGAGCTTGCCTCGATTTCTTCTCTGTTTCGCAGTGCGACCAAAAAACAGCGGGAAAGGGTCCTCGAAATTCTTGATCCCGAGCACCCCAATCTGCATCGGGCCAACCGGTATGCTCTGATCGGTCTTCGCGGGGCGGGAAAATCTACACTTGGTCGGCTCGCCGCCTCCGAGAAGAGGATGAATTTTCTTGAACTCAATGATGAAATTGAGCAGGCAAGTGGAATGCCGGTGCACGAAGTTTTTGCCCTCTACGGCCAGGAGGGCTACCGCCATCTTGAACGTCAATCAGTTGAACGTATAGCCGCCACCCATGATTCACTCATCCTCGCTGTCGCTGGTGGCATCGTATCGGAGCCTGATACCTTTAATTACCTGCTGCGAAACTACCACACGATCTGGCTCAAAGCTGAACCCGAAGAACACATGGCGCGCGTGTTAGGGCAGGGCGATGATCGACCGATGGCCGGCAGTCCTGACGCGATGGAAGAGTTGCGCAATATTTTGACCAGCCGCGAAGCGCTATATGCCCGTGCGGAAGCCCAGGTCAATACATCGAAAGCCACCCTGGGCGATAGCCTGGCTTTGGTGCTAAAGGCCATAGAAAAGAACGAAATTCTCGCAAGCTAGATCATATTTTAACGGGTGCCGGCCACCTGTGATGCAAGGCCGTGGCGGATCTATTCTCCCGTAAAATTCGCTGGGCGTTTTTCAAAAAACGACAACACCCCTTCGCGATAATCCTCGGTTAAACCGACTTCACCTTGAAGGCGGGCTTCTATGGCCAGGTAGCTGTCAAAATCGCTCTCGCTACTGGCAGCCCTGGTTGCCGATTTAATTGCACCGTAGGCCCGGGTGGGTCCTGCCACGAGTTTTGCCATAAGGGCATCCGTTTCCCGAACCAAGTCGGCATCGTCCACACACCTCCAGATCAACCCGCAACGCTCCGCTTCCACTGCGGTTAGGCTGCCAGCGGTCATCAGCAAGGCGCGCGCCCGCGCCGGGCCAAGTGCCCGTGTCAGGTGCCAGCCGCCGCCTGCATCCACCGAAAGCCCTACCTTTGCAAAAGACTGAATGAACTTTGCCGACCGTGCGGCAAGAACAATGTCTGCGGCAAGCGCCAGGCTTGATCCAGCACCAGCGGCAAGTCCGTTTACTGCACAAATAACCGGTTTATCCATTGCCCTAATTGTTTGCAAAATCGGATGAAACAGGCTCTTCTGGATGGTCTCAAGGTCGAGTGGACCGGTTAACTTGCGCGGGTCTCTGTCATTCAGGTCTTGCCCGGCGCAAAATGCCCGGCCGGCGCCCGTAATCAAAACCGCACGAATTTTTTTATCAGTTTGGCAGGTTTCCAGTGCTGCATGTAAAGCTCTTAACAAATCTGCCGTGACAGCGTTGAGACGTTGCGGGCGATTAAGTGTCAAGGTGCAATAGCCGGAGGCAACCTGACACAAAACCAATTCGTTTTCATTAGCGGGATGGGGGTCAGGCATGCTGTGACTCCATACGATAATTTTGCACTATTGCGCATCAAGTGCAGTATATTGTCAAGCGATGCCGTGGTTTTATTGTGAGAGTTGGAGTTAGGGAACAAACACCTGTTTGCCGGTTGTTTTGCGTTGTTCCAAATCACTGAGCACCTGAGAGCCGTCAGCCAGACTGTGAACCATCGGCTCTTCCGGCCGAATGACGCCGGAGGCGATCAACTCGCCAATTTCGCCCATTACCTGCCCAAAGAGATCAGGCCGGTTGCCGATCAAACTGCCTAAGGTCATGCCGGTAATGCTGACCGGATAATCCCAGATCATACCGACATTATTTATATCGACCTTTTTTGCAGAACTCGCATAACCGAAAACAACGATATTTCCGTAAGGAACAACGGCTTCAAGGTTTTTGCGGAACGTATCTCCACCAACCATTTCAAGTATCAGGTCGACGCCGCGCTCACCGGTTCGCGACTTAACTTCGGCGACAAAGTCCTGTTTGGTATAATTGATCAGTTCATCGGCCCCCAGGTTACGTGCAACATCAAGTTTTTCCTCGGTTGAGGCAGTGGCGAAAACTCGGGCTCCAAAGTGTTTGGCAAGGTGAACAGCTGTCTGACCAACACCGCCGGCTGCGGCATGAATAAGGACTGTTTGATCCTGGGAGATCCGGCCGAGGGTAACAAGGCAAATATAGGCAGTAACCCAGTTGGCAAAAAAAGCAGCGCCCTGAGTTTCTGTCCAACCATCAGGAAGCGGCATCAGTGAGGCCGCCGGTGCAATCACATATTCCGCCCAGCAACCTTTGAGACCGGCTCCGATAACCTTGGCGCCTGGAGGATATATCTCGTCGCCGTCGCCAAGCGCTACAACCTCTCCACAGACTTCAATGCCGCCAAGGTAAGGTGCCGCGGGCCCCGGAGGATAAATGCCCCGGGTTTGCATGATGTCAGCAAAGTTTATACCCGCAGCTCCGACCTTTATCAAAACCTCACCCGGCCCAGGCCGAGGGACAGGGTGATCGCCGAGTTGGGCCGCTGTCGGGCCGGTCAAACTCCTAATTTCTAAAGCTCTCATTGTCGTTGAAATCGCCATGGATATCTCCTGGTGTTTAAAATAAGCATGCCAAAACGGAGCAGAAGACAGATCTGCCCGGCAGGATTTGGAGATAGGCTAGGCGAGTTCTCTCAAATGAAAAATGTCCGCAACGCTCAATTTGTTATCCCAGCGTCTTCTAATGATAGGTACCGGCAATTAGTGATCGCCACGGCATATATTAACGATCACCGTGCATATGTGCCGTCGCGATATATTTCCTCAATTACAACGCCTTGAGGAAATCTTCTCTTACTACCAAGGGAACAAAAATTAACTCCTCGAATTGCAACGTTTAACATCGTGTGATCTTGCACTATTACGCACAATATGCAATATATCGGTAAATTTTTACTGATTTCAAGGAACCAGACATGTCTGTACGGGTTGAAGTGCGCGCAGAATCCATGATCGTGGCCCTCGATAACCCGCCGGTCAATACAATTGGACAAAAAACCCGAAAAGCCTTGCTGGAAATCTTCGTTGAACTGAAGCGCAAGGACAAAATATCACGGGTCGTATTGACCGGGTCAGCCCGCGCATTTGCCGCCGGTGCGGATGCCCGTGAATTTGACGGCCCGCCTCTTGAACCTCACTTGCCCGATGTTGTTCAAGCAATCGAAACATGCGGAAAACCCTGTATCGCCGCGATAAGCGGCCCGGCACTTGGCGGCGGTTATGAATTGGCCCTGGCTTGCCTCTGCCGAATTGCTTCGCCCGATGCCTTGCTCGGCCTGCCCGAGGTAACCCTGGGCGTCGTTCCCGGCTCCGGCGGCACGCAACGCTTGCCGCGATTGATTGGCGTTGCCTCAGCCGTTCCCCTGATTTCCGAAGGCCGCATGGTGCGGGCAAAAGAGGCCTTGGGTCTTGGGCTTATAGATCGAATAGCGGATGACCCGGTCGACTGCGCCCTGACGTTGGATTTAACCTCTCTGGTTAAGCGGCAAAGGCTTGGAGAGGTCGCCAAACCGGCTGCAGATGACGCCGCAATTGAGGCTGCCCGCGAGCGGGCAAACAAGCGCATGTCCGGCCAGATTGCCCCGCAGCGGGCGATTGATCTTGTCGCTCTCAGCGTTCATGCGAATTTTGAAGAGGCACTAAAACGCGAGCGCGAAACATTTCTTGCATTGCGCCAGACCGAGCAGGCCAGAGCCCTTCGTCACATCTTTTTTGCCGAACGTTCAGCCCGTCTGCCAAGCAATCTTAAGGCAGTATCACCGGTTGACATTAAACAGGCCGTGGTTGTTGGTGGTGGCACGATGGGAGCCTCAATCGCCTATGCGCTCAATTCCGCCGGGATCACCGTGGCGATTATTGAAACAGATGAAGAGGCCTGTGAACGCGCTAAGGCGAATGTGAGCAAATTATTCACCGATGCTATAAACCGCGGAATTGTGGACAAGAAAAAAGCAGCCGACCGCCAGTCAGCTATGTCCATTTTGGTCGGTTACGACAATATTCCGCCAGCCGATCTTGCCGTTGAAGCAGCTTTTGAAGATATGGCGGTAAAAAAGCAGGTTTTCACCAGCTTGGCGGCAACACTTCCTGCTCATTCAATCCTAGCGACAAATACGTCATATTTGGACATCAACGAAATTGCCAGGAGTATTCCGGCGCCGGAGCGTGTTCTGGGTCTCCATTTTTTCAGTCCGGCTCACATTATGAAACTTCTTGAGATTGTCGTTGCGGAAAAAACCGGACCCGAAGCACTCGCGACAGCCTTTGGACTTGCGGCGCGGTTGCGGAAAATTCCGGTCCAGGCAGGTGTCTGCGATGGTTTCATCGGCAATCGAATTCTAGCGCGCTACCGTGAGGTTGCCGACAGCATCATGATCGAAGGCTCGCTTCCCTGGGTGATTGACGAGATTATGGTCGATTTTGGTTATCCCATGGGGCCTTATGAAGCTCAGGATTTATCCGGTCTTGATATTGCCCATGCCAATCGCCAACGCCTTGCGGCAACACGCGATCCTCGCCGGCGTTACGTGGCGATTGCTGATCGCATGGTCGAGGAAGGCCGGCTTGGCAAAAAAGCCGGCGTTGGCTGGTACAGGTATCCCGGCGGTGGGGGAGCCGTCATCGATCCCCTGTTAGAAGATTTGATCTGTGAAGAAGCACATTTTGCCAAAATCAGCCGCCGCGAGTTTACGCATGAAGAAATTTGCCAGCGCCTGCTGACAGCCATGATAAACGAGGCATTCGACATTCTTGATGACAATATCGCAAGCAAGGCTGCTGACATAGACCTTGTGCTGGTGCATGGTTATGGCTTTCCACGCTGGCGCGGCGGGCTAATGCATTATGCTCAAAATATTGGTCTCGACAAAATTCTGGCGCGAGTAGAACAATATTCCAGGCAAGATCCGGCCAATTGGCAACCAAGCCCTTTGCTTCAACGTCTGGTGCAAGAGGGTGGCTCGTTGGCCGATTACAAAGCATAAAACAAAGCGCATTTAACCAAGGAAATTGATCATGACGGAAGCCTTTATCTGCGATTATGTCCGCACCCCCATCGGGCGTTATGGCGGCGGTTTGTCGAGTGTACGGGCAGATGATCTTGCCGCCGAACCGCTTAAACAACTTCAGGCCAGAAATCCCGGCGTTGACTGGCAAGCACTTGATGAGGTGTATTTTGGTTGCGCTAATCAGGCAGGAGAGGACAATCGCAACGTCGCCCGCATGGCGTTGCTTCTCTCCGAGCTTCCTGTCACGGTG
>JAJFHR010000437.1 GCA_021775515.1 Hyphomicrobiales bacterium
GTCGCATAAAATGACATTGTTCGGCGATACCCCCATTTTAGTGAGCAGGCTGAGCGAGGCTAAAGCCGCCGCTCCTGCACCATTGCAGACGATTTTTGCTTTTTTAATGTCGCGCCCGGTAAGTGCCAAAGCATTGATAAATCCGGCGGCGATGATGATCGCGGTCCCATGCTGGTCATCGTGAAAAACCGGCACGCTCATTAACTCGCGCAGTTTTTCTTCGATAATAAAACACTCAGGCGCCTTGATATCTTCCAGATTAATACCGCCAAAGGCGGGACCTAGATAACGCACGCTATTGATGAATTCATCAACGTCCTCGGTATCAACTTCCAGATCGATTGAATCGATATCCGCAAAACGTTTGAACAGAGCAGCCTTGCCCTCCATAACCGGTTTTGATGCCAGCGCTCCCAAATTTCCTAGGCCCAAAATCGCGGTGCCATTTGAGATGACCGCCACCATGTTTCCTTTTGCCGTATAATCAAAAGCAAGATCAGGATCTTCGGCGATCGCCAATACCGGCACAGCCACGCCGGGAGAATAGGCCAAGCTTAGATCACGCTGGGTGGAGAGCGGTTTGGTCGGGGTGATTTCAAGTTTCCCCGGCTTTCCCACTTGATGAAATTGCAGGGCTTCTTGATCTGTAAACAGAGGTTTTTGGGGACCGGCAAACTCAGTTGACATTGGCATTCTCGCAAAATGCAGTCACCCGGGCGTTTAAATGCCAAAGTGGATGCGGGTTGAAGGTGTCAAAAGCCTAATAGAGAATGGCTCCGGCGACAACCCATCGCACCTGACCGGATAAAAATAACAGCAGGAAGTCGGTATAACTATTCATCGACAGAAAAATATCGACCGGACTTACAACAAGATGCCAGAAGGACGGCTTTCTGATAAGCTCTGGTAATGTCTCTAGAAAACAAAGATGATCGCACAGCTACAACTTCCAATGGCCGGGAAGATAAACCTGCGCCATCGTTTGGACTGCTGTCGGCCGCCGACAAAGTCACACCGATGATGGCCCAGTTTATCGAAATCAAGGCTGCAAATCCTGACAGCCTATTGTTTTATAGAATGGGGGATTTTTATGAGCTGTTTTTTAATGATGCTTTGGAAGCCTCGCGTACGCTGGGTATAACGCTGACAAAGCGGGGAAAACATGGTGGAGAAGACATCCCCATGTGCGGCGTTCCCGTTCATGCTGCCGATGATTATCTGCAAAGATTGATTAGGGCTGGATACCGGGTTGCAGTTTGCGAGCAGATGGAAAACCCGGCTGAAGCAAAAAAGCGCGGAGCAAAATCTGTCGTTCGCCGTGATGTTATCAGATTGGTTACGCCTGGAACTCTAACCGAAGATACGCTGCTCGATGCCCGCAGCCATAATTATTTGGCTGCAGTTGCACGTATCTCTCAATCAGAGAATTTTGCTTTGGCCTGGGTAGATATATCGACGGGTGAATTCAAGGTCATTGCTATTGACGAAAAAGAATTAGGTGCCGAGTTGGCCCGGCTTTCAGCCAGCGAGATAATTCTCCCCGAGGCGGTATTAAGCGATTTATCCCTCGGCAAAATCTGGCAGGAACAAGCTGCCGCACTGGTACCGGTATCCAGTGTCAAATTCGACAGCATCTCGGCTGAACGCCGGCTCAAATCGTTTTATCGGGTAAAGGCGCTTGATGGTTTTGGAAATTTTTCGCGCGCCGAGCTTTCCGCTTGTGGTGCGCTGATTGACTATATTTCTATTACCCAAAAAGGTACCTGTCCTGCGATCAGGCCGCCCGAGCAGGAGTTTGCCGGTTCAACATTGATGATTGATGCCGCGACCCGGGCAAACCTTGAACTGACCCGTACATTATCAGGATCGCGCGAGGGCAGTTTGCTCTTTGTGATCGACAGAACGGTAACAGGTTCCGGCAGCAGGCGTCTGGCGCAGCGCTTGGCTGCGCCTTCCACCAACCCGGCACTGATAAATTCCTGGCTTGATGATGTAGACTATTTTCGCGAAAATCCATCTTTTAGATCCTCCCTAAGAGATAGATTGCGCACCTGTCCGGATCTTGCCCGGGCGTTATCGCGCATCACCGTTGATCGTGGCGGCCCGCGCGATATGGGCGCGTTACGAGACGGATTGAAGATCGCTGAAATTATACCGGTTCTCGGGTCAAAAGATGCCGGTTTGTCAACCTTGCCGGATAATCTTCAAAGAGCCATCGAAGTTCTAAAATCCACTGATGGCAAACTTAGGGAAATTCTCGAAACACAGCTTGCAGATGAATTGCCGTTAAAGACAAGGGATGGCGGCTTTATTGCCAAAGGAGTTATGCCCGAGCTTGATGAATGCCTCGTGTTGCGTGATGAAAGCCGGAAATTCATCGCCGGACTTCAGGCCGAGTACAGTGTTGAAACTGGAATTAAATCGCTAAAAATAAAACATAACAATGTGCTGGGTTTTTTTATTGAGTGTACTGCACAGTACACACAAAAGCTGATGTCAGAACCTTTGTCACAGACATTTATTCATCGCCAGACGCTGGCTAATGCTGTGCGCTTTACTACCGTCGAATTAGGCGAGCTTGAGGCAAAACTTTCTTCAGCTGCCGACCGCGCCCTGGCACTGGAGCTTGAAGCCTTCGGACACATGGCGGCGGAGGTCCGCAAGGCTGCTGCGATGATTGCTGGTGTTGCGGATGCCCTTAGTGAGCTGGATGTTGCCGCCGGTCTTGCTGAACTGGCTGACAAGGAACGGTATAATCGGCCGACGGTGAATGATAGCGGTGCATTTAAGATCAAACGCGGTCGCCACCCGGTTGTCGAAGCGGCTATCGAAAAAGATACTGATGGTGGGTTTGTCCCTAACGATTGCACCCTGGACGCCTTGCCGGATGCCACCGGCTCTGACGATGATGTTGCCAGGATTACGCTTCTTACCGGACCAAATATGGCAGGAAAATCAACCTATCTGCGGCAAAATGCTCTAATTGCGGTTCTGGCTCAGATGGGCTCCCATGTACCGGCTGAAACCGCACATATAGGCATAGTCGATAGGTTGTTCAGCCGGGTTGGCGCTGCCGACGACCTTGCCCGCGGGCGGTCTACGTTTATGGTTGAAATGGTAGAAACGGCGGCAATCCTCAATCAGGCAAATCCTAAATCGCTGGTAATATTGGATGAAATCGGCCGTGGGACGGCAACTTTTGATGGCTTGTCTATCGCCTGGGCGTGTGTTGAACATCTTCATGAGATAAATCAATGCCGGGCCCTGTTTGCCACCCATTTTCATGAATTGACTGCCCTGACCGAAGTTCTGCCACATCTTGCTAATGCCACAATGCGGGTAAAAGAATGGCAGAATGAGGTGATTTTTTTGCACGAGGTTGGCCCTGGATCTGCTGACAGGTCTTATGGAATTCAGGTTGCCAAGCTGGCCGGTTTGCCAGCGAGGGTAACGGATCGTGCCAACGAAGTGTTGCAGACCCTTGAGGAGAACGATCGTTATAAGGGCTCGGTATCTCTGGTTGATGATTTGCCGCTTTTTTCGGCCACGCGCCCCCTATCGCCACAGCACCTTGGCAACGCCTCCAAACTAGAGGAATATGTTGAAACTGTATTGCCGGACGAAATGACCCCGCTGGAAGCGCTGGAAGTGCTTTATAAGCTTAAGAAACTGGCATTGGACAGCGATGACTAAATTCAGGGTTTTGGAAATCGACCTCGAAAAATTGACCAACAGGATAACCGGATCAGACACACATGCGGATTGCTAACCCCAAGGAACTGATAGATGCCGTTGGGCTGAGGAAAGAGCTTACAGCTTTTGCCCGCGAACATGGTGAAAGCAATGCCCGGGCCTACGTCTTGGAGAGGTTGAAAGAAATCATAGCTTCAGGCCGCGCGGTTGCGCGCCAGCGGTTGGAAAAAAACGGCAAGGGAACACTTTGTGCCGCGACAATATCGTTCCTTCAAGATGAACTAATTCGTGTAATTTACGATTACACTGTCACTCATATTTACCGCGCAACCAATCCCTCGGATGCTGAACGGTTGAGTGTTGTCGCGGTTGGAGGATATGGTCGCGGAACCCTGGCGCCGGGATCCGACATCGATTTATTATTTGTTCTTCCTTACAAGCAGACCGCCTGGAGCGAGAGTGTTATTGAATACATGCTCTACCTGCTGTGGGACTTGGGTTTTAAAGTCGGTCATGCCACGCGAAGTGTTGATGAATGCATTCGGCTGTCGATCTCGGATTTTACCATAAGAACAGCCACCTTGGAGGCCCGGTATCTGTGGGGTGATGAAGAGCTTTATCAGGAATTATCAAAGCGGTTCCGGGAAGAAATTCTGTCACTGCCGGTCGAAGAATTCATCGAAGCCAAGATGGCGGAACGTAAAAATCGACATCGGCGCGCAGGCGAATCCCGCTATCTGGTCGAACCCAATATAAAAGACGGTAAAGGCGGATTGCGCGATCTTCATACGCTTTTCTGGATCGGCCTTTATCTTTATCAGGTGCGCTCTCCTTATATGTTGGTGGATAAAGGCCTATTCACCCGGGAGGAATATCTCAACTTCAAGAAGAGTGAGGATTTTCTCTGGGCAACCCGGTGTCACTTGCACTTTTTGACTGGCCGGGCTGAAGAACGGTTAACCTTTGATCATCAACCCGAACTTGCCGCCCGGCTGGGCTATAAAAAGCGCGGCGGGCTTAAGCGGGTTGAGCGCTTTATGAAACACTATTTTCTTGTCGCCAAGGATGTTGGAGACCTGACGCGCATTTTCTGTGCGGTCCTCGAGGCTCAGGATATGAAAAAGGCGCCGGTGCTTTCAAGGTTTCTGCAAAAATTTACCCGCCGTACCACCAAATCTATATCCGGTTATGACCAGTTTGTTATTGATAGCGGGCGGCTAAATGTCGCCGACCAAAAGGTGTTTGAAACTGATCCGGTTAATCTGATCAGATATTTTCATTTAGCCGGCGAACATAACGTTTTATTACATCCCCAGGCGCTTAAACTGATTACCCGTTCACTTGATCTTGTGAATGAAAAATTACGCCGGAACAAAGAGGCCAATGCTCTTTTCCTTGAAATTTTAACATCGGCGCAGAGTGCGGAAACCGTTTTGCGAAAAATGAACGAAGCCGGTGTTTTGGGTCGTTTTGTTCCCGATTTTGGCCGCATCGTATCGCTGATGCAATTCAACATGTACCATCATTATACCGTCGATGAACATCTGCTGCGCGCAGTGGGAATTCTGGCGGAAATAGAGCGCGGGGAACTTGCCGAACAACATCCCCTGGCCAACGAGATAATTCATACCATTGAAAATCGCCGTGCTTTATTTGTCGCTGTTTTTCTCCATGACATTGCCAAGGGCAGGCCGGAAAGTCATTCCATCGTCGGTGGACGCATCGCGCGAAAACTGTGTCCGCGCTTAGGTCTTTCCGGCGCGGAGACAGAAACGGTCTTCTGGTTAATTGAAAACCATCTGGCGATGAGCGACTTTGCCCAGAT
>JAJFHR010000438.1 GCA_021775515.1 Hyphomicrobiales bacterium
ATTCCGCATGGGGTTTCCGCATCATCTGCCTGTTTAGGCATCTCGTGCGGAGGCCCCTTTTTTTGTCGGCGATGCCAATTTATCTTGCCTCCACCAGGCGCACGATGTCGCCCATAATGTCGGTTAACTGAAAATCTTTAGGCGTATACACCGCGGCAACGCCTTGTGATTTAAGATTGCGGGCATCTTCCACCGGAATAATACCGCCAACCACAACCGGAATATCGTCTATGCCCGCAGCATTCATACGTTGGAGAATATCTTCAACCAGCGGCAGATGCGAGCCTGAGAGGATCGACAGGCCGACCACATGCACACCTTCCTCCAGCGCCGTATTGACAATATCAGCCGGTGTCAGACGGATACCTTCGTAGACCACATCCATGCCGCAATCACGCGCCCGGACGGCAATTTGCTCGGCGCCGTTTGAATGACCGTCAAGTCCAGGTTTACCAACCAGAAGTTTTAGCCGCCGTCCAAGTTTATCCGAGAGTTTTTCCACGTTCACACGAACCTGCTCGACCTCACCATTTTCACCGGCCCGCGCCTGGCCACCGACACCGGTAGGTGCTCGATATTCACCAAAAACCTCACGCAATACGCCGCCCCATTCACCGGTGGTAACTCCTGCTTTTGCTGCGGCAATTGAGGCCGGCATAATATTTAGCCCCTCCTTGGCAGCACTTCGCAGGTCTTCAAGAGCAACTTCAACCGCTGCTGCATCCCGCTGGGTACGCCAGGCATTCAGTCTTTCCAATTGCGAGGTTTCTGCCTTCTGAGACACAATCACCACCCCGTCATCACCCTGTGACGCCAGTGGCGATGCCTCGCCCTCACACCAGGCATTAACGCCGACAACGATCTGCTTCCCGGCTTCGATGCGGGCTAAACGCTCGGAATTACTCCTGACCAGCTGCTGCTTCATATAACTGGTTTCGACCGCCTGTACCGCACCGCCCATTTCATCAATACGCTTAAGTTCCTTGCGGGCTGCCTCACAAAGCTCATTCACTTGGCGTTCGATTTCAACCGAGCCATTGAAAATATCACCATATTCAAGCAGGTCACTTTCATAGGCAACAATCTGCTGCATACGGATTGACCATTGCTGGTCCCAGGGCCGCGGCAGGCCCAAAGCCTCATTCCATGCCGGCAATTGAACCGCTCGGGCGCGGGCATCCTTGGATAAAACCACCGCCAGCATTTCAAGTAGAATACGATACACATTGTTTTCCGGCTGTTGTTCCGTCAAACCGAGAGAATTCACCTGCACTCCATATCTAAACCGGCGCAATTTTGGGTCCTCGACGCCGTAACGTTCGCGGCAAATTTCATCCCACAGCTCAACAAAAGCGCGCATTTTACACATCTCTGTGATAAATCGCACACCGGCGTTGACAAAAAAGCTGATCCGGCCGACCACCTTGGGAAAATCGCTCTCCGGCACTTCTCCGCTTGCTTTTACGGTATCGAGTACGGAAATCGCATTAGCAAGCGCAAACGAGAGCTCCTGAACCGGCGTTGCACCGGCTTCCTGCAGATGGTACGAGCAAATGTTAATCGGATTCCATTTAGGAAGTTCGCGATAGGTATAAGCGATCATATCCTTGATCAAACGCAAGGACGGCCCCGGCGGGAAAATGTAGGTGCCGCGCGACAGATACTCCTTGATGATGTCGTTTTGGGTCGTTCCTGTAAGCAATTTGCGCTCGGCGCCCTGTTCATCCGCCGCGGCAATATAAAGTGCCAGCAACCACGGCGCCGCAGCGTTGATTGTCATTGACGTATTCATTTTTTCAATCGGAATGCCGTCCATCAGCGTGCGCATATCGCCAAGATGGGAAACCGGCACGCCAACCTTGCCAACTTCACCCACACTTAGCGGATGATCCGGATCAAGACCTGTTTGTGTCGGCAGGTCAAAGGCAATAGACAGGCCTGTCTGTCCCGTTTCAAGGTTTTTGCGGTATAACTCGTTTGAGGCTTGAGCTGTAGAATGGCCCGCATAGGTTCTGAATATCCAGGGTTTATCCCGACTAACCGCGCTCGGCTGGTCATTTAAATTTGCCATGATTTTTTCCAGAACTCCCCTGATACGTGCATCGTCAATTCCCTGCCGCAAATTATACTCAGCAAAAAATCACTAAGATGTTGCACCGCAGCAAATTTCTTGTCAACATGCCGATTGAAGCCGAGGGCATGGGACGAAGTTCAACAGGGGTGCACCTTCAATCAATGATCTGCTAGTAGTGCAGGCGCAATACTTTATCCAATATTTAAATTCTAACCGTTCCATATGTAAATTGGCTTACAAAGTTCAGCATGAAAATTCCCGGCCGCTACAGCAAGGAATAAAAGATGGCGACGAAAAAGACAGAAAAGCAAGCAGAAGCTGGTAAAATGGAAATCTACAAAGACCTATATGAAATTGGCGAAATTCCTCCGCTGGGCCATGTGCCAAAGAGCATGTACGCCTGGGTGATCCGGCGGGAGCGTCATGGCAATCCTGATGAAGCCATGCAGTCGGAAGTTGTTGATACTTGGGAGATAGATTCCCATGAGGTCCTCGTTCTGGTGATGGCCGCCGGTGTCAACTATAATGGTGTATGGGCAGCGTTGGGGACACCGTTATCGCCCATGGATGTTCACAAAAATTCAATTCACATCGCCGGTTCCGATGCCGCGGGCATCATATGGGCTGTAGGCTCCAAGGTAAAACGCTGGAAAGTTGGCGATGAGGTCGTTGTTCACTGCAATCAGGATGACGGCGACGATGAAGAATGCAATGGCGGCGATCCGATGTTATCGCCAACCCAACGTATCTGGGGATATGAAACCCCCGATGGCTCATTTGCCCAGTTTGCCCGGGTTCAGGCGCAACAAATATTGCCCCGCCCCAAACACCTGACCTGGGAAGAATCATCCTGCTATATTCTCACGCTGGCAACCGCCTACCGCATGTTATTTGGACACCGTCCGCATATTCTCAGGCCCGGTCATAATGTGCTCGTTTGGGGTGCATCAGGCGGCCTTGGTTCGATGGCGGTGCAGCTTTGTGCCGCCGCCGGGGCCAATGCCATTGGCGTCGTCTCCGACGAAGACAAACGCGATTTTGTCTTGTCCCTGGGCGCCAAGGGCGTCCTTAACCGCCGCGAATTTGATTGCTGGGGCGAATTACCACCGGTAAGCAGTGACGGATACAACGATTATCTTAAAAAAACCCGGGAATTTGGCAAGGCGATCTGGAGTATAACCGGCAAAGGTGTTGATGTTGATTTCGTTTTTGAACACCCTGGCCAGGCAACTTTTCCGGTTTCCTGTTTTGTCGTTAAACGCGGCGGCATGGTGGTTTTCTGTGCCGGCACAACCGGCTACAACATTACCTTTGACGCCCGCTTTGTCTGGATGCGGCAAAAACGTATTCAAGGCTCTCACTTTGCCCACCTCAGGCAGGCCTCACAGGCCAACAGGTTGATGATTGAAAGACGTATTGACCCGTGCATGTCTGAAGTCTACAGCTGGGAGGATATCCCCAGAGCCCACATGCGCATGCTCAATAACGAACACAGTCCGGGCAACATGTCGGTGCTGGTTAATGCCCCCACCCCGGGATTAAGAACCCTGGAAGATGTGATTGAAGCCTGTGAGGATGAAAATTAGAGCTGAACAATCAGCACGCGAACAAGAACAACAGGCCCGCTCATATGTGGACACCTGAAACTCTGGCGATCATAATTGTCACCTTCATCCTCGCCGGATTTGTTAAGGGCGTCACCGGGCTCGGCTTGCCCACCGTGGCCCTGGCCTTATTAACGGCCCTGCTCGGGCTCAGCCAGGCGATGGTGTTAATGTTGGCCCCCTCGCTCATTACCAATATCTGGCAGGCTTTTGCCGGCAAGGCCCTGGTGGAAATCATACGTCGTCAATGGCTGTTATTATCACTTGGCAGCGCGGCCACCATAATTACCGCCTCTTTCCTGTCGTCATTGGATACCAGCATTCTGGCCGCACTGCTGGGTGTTGTCTTGTGTTTATATGCCGGCATCAGCCTGCTGCTGCCGCAAGTAAAACCGCCCGGCAGAAATGAAACTTGGCTGTCTCCCCTAATCGGGTTGACCACGGGTATACTCACCGGATTGACTGGCACTTTTGTTGTTCCATCGGTACTTTATTTTCAATCCCTCGGGCTGTCCCGCAATGTGCTGATCCAGACCATGGGGATCTGGTTTTTTATTGCCACAGTTTCTCTTGGCGCCGGACTCAAGAACAATGGATTTATGTCTCAGGAGCTGGCCCAGCTTTCGTTTTTGGCCGTAATCCCTGCCTTGCTGGGCATGTGGCTGGGTCAGCAGGTGCGCGCAAAAATCCCCGAGCAAAAATTCCGCACCATCTTTTTTACAACTCTGCTCGCTCTGGGCATCTACATCATCATTCGCGCCGTGAACTAAAGCGTGTCTCGCAAAAGTGGGCACCGGTTTCGCGATAAAGACACGCGCCAAAACAAAGGGTTAAAGCGTGTTAAATGAATTTTAAAAAAAGGAGACATGCTTTAGAGTTTTGGGCGCTCAACAACCTTTACCCCTTCGACAATCCGGTCATTGGGATGACTTATGACACGTTCACCTTCTTCAAGGTTATCAACGATTTCAGCATTAAGATCACTACGTTGACCCACTTTGACAAATCGCAACCTGGCCACGCCGTCTTTTTCAACAAACACTGCCCAGCGCTCGTCTTTGCGGAACAACGAAGTAAGCGGAAGCTGCAGCACATTACCCTCCCAAATCACAATTCGCGTATCCAGTTGATAGCCATGGCCCAACCGCCGCCATTTCTCAATCGGCGACGTCAGGTCAATGATCACATTGACCCGCTGCTCCTCAATACCCAGTGCCGAGACTTTTTTAAACCCAAACGGCTCGGTCCGTTTAACCACACCGGCCAACGTTCCTGTACCGCCCCAATTAAGAATTTCCACCCGCTGGCCTTTTTGCACACGAACGGCATCCGAGGACAAAAGATCAACTTTAATTTCAAGGTCCTTGGGGTCTCCGATCTCAACCAGCAAAGATCCCGAGCGCACAACACCTTCGCTCTTTTGAAAAATCTGCAACACCTGTCCGCTGACCGGCGAATAGATTGGCAGGGTATTGCGGCCCTTGCGCTGTGAGGCTGCTTCCTGCGGTGAAATCAATTGCGCCTGCGCCCGGTCCAGGTCAAATTCACGCATTTTCAACGCTGCCTCAGCCACCTTGACGGCGGATTGCCGGGTTTTAAAATTGCGCTCGGCATCTTCCAGGGTGCGTTTTGCGGTCGTCCTGTTTTGCCATAACCGCTGGGCTCGGACCAGTTCTGAATCGGCAAACTCAAGATTTACCTTGGCACTTTGCAACTCGGCTTTGGCATATACCTGGGCTGCTTCCGCCGCCCGCACCGCCGCAACCGCCTGAATCTGGCTTCTCACATCAAGAATTGAAGGATCTATTGGCTCGATACGTGTAACCACCGTCTTATCGGCCTCGACAAAATCTCCCACCTCAAGATCAATGCGATGATTGCGGCCGGTTACCGGTGTCGAAAGTTTAAAAACATCCCGGACCCGGGTTTCACCTTCTTCATCAATGCTCACCGCAAAGGGCGCCTTGGCGGCAACAATCAAATCGACCGGCACTGGCTGGGGGCGGAAAGAATAAGCAATGCCTGCGGCGACAATCAGGGTCAATATGACCCATAAGGCAATACGGCGATAAATCATCAATCTTTCCTCATCAATCCCTTGTCTTCAACACGGCAATCAAATCCAGCCGGTCGAGGTTCCGGCGCACCCACAAAGCCGAAACAACCGTCACAGCGATGCCGAAGGAAGACGCCATTCCGTAACTTGACGGAGAAATGACAAAGGGTATTCGATACAGTTCGGTTTCAAAAGCAACGACCATCAGTCCCGCAAGGGCATATCCAAGAATACTGCCAAGCGGCAGCGCGATCATGGTTAGCAGCGCTACTTCGCCCAGCAGAATATACGAGATCGTCATACGGCTTGCGCCAAGAACCCGCAAGGTTGCAAGTTCACGCTGGCGTTCAGAAAGCGAAATACGAGCGGTGTTATACACAGTGCCGAAGGTGAGAGCGGCGGCAAACATGGTAAAAAACGAAATAAACACCATGATCGTCTTATTCAAAGTGTCCCGAAACGTAGTGACCGCAGCCTCCCGCAAGCTGACGGAAGCAACGCCCGGCGTATCCCGCAATTCCTTATAAAGAGCCGTCATCCTGAGCGGGTCAGCGCGCAGATGCACAACATTGATCATGTCTGCTTCACGCATTTCGCGCGCCAGTGCCTTGAGGTGAATATAGGCCGGAGTGCCGATATAGGTTTCAAACAATCTGGTGATTGGCAGGCGTAAAACCGGCCGGCGTCCTTCCAGAACTTCAACCTCCAGCATGTCGCCGACTTTCACATTGATCAGTTTGGCAAGCATTGTGGATAAAACGATACCGCTTTCCGGCACCTCAAGGACCTTGCCCTTGGCGTCATATACTAAGCTGAGCCGGGCATCAGGTTTGATGCCGATCAGACTGCCGCGCCGCTCTATTGGCCCGGCTTTGAACCGAACATCGACGACCCGTTGCGCCTCTGTCATCAGCACACCCGGCATGCGGCTAAATTCTGGCAGAACAGTTTTTTTCTGTTCCTGATTCAAAACAACGGTAACGTCTTGATGTTGCGCGTCGATAAAATAGGTCCGGATCATGTGACCGACGGAATCATTCCAGAACAATGCGATAATGAGAACGGCGATGCCCAGTCCCACGCCAAAAGCACTCAGGGCGGTGCGAACCGGCCAGCGCAGAAAATGGCGGAAGATCATACGAGTGGGCTGGTCGAAACTAACCGCCAATATCGACCCCAGGAGTTTGCTTCGGCTATAGGCCGTCGGCACAGGTGGCCGCATGGCTTCGGCCGGCGGCAGCAAAATCGCCTTGCGCACCGATGTCAAGGTGCCAAGGAGAGCCGCAGCAAGACTGATGCCACCGGAAATGATGAAGATTGTGATGCTGGGCTGCTGCAATAAAAAGGGAAACTTGAAATATTCCCCGTACATGCTCGCCATCCAGATGGCGAGAGCATAGCCAACACTCCACCCGAGCAGAATTCCCGGTGTCGCCATCAACGCCACCATTTTCACGTAGAGCCAGCCGACATCCCAATTGTGGTAGCCAAACGCCTTCATTAAGCCGATTTCATCGCGGTCTATGGCGATCAGCCGTGCCAGTATCATGTTTGACAAAAAAGCCGCAGCCGCCAGAAATATCGTCGGCAGGATCATCGCCATCGCTTTTTGTTGCTCAATCTCGCTTTGCAGAAACCAGTTTGAAATCTGATCTTTACGCTCCAGCGCACCAGTCCCGCCAAAAGGTGCCAAAAGTGAGTCCAGTTCCGCCAATACCTGTTCCGTTTTAGCACCGCGCAACAAGGACAGCACAACGTCGTTGAAAGCTTCTTCAAGATCATAAGCTGACGCCAGTGCCCGGCGCCCCATCCAAATAATTCCATAGCGTTTATCATCGGGCATCAGCGCACCAGGGGCTATGGCATAGACATATTCCGGTGACAGGGCGATGCCGACAACCTTGACCGGCCGTTTTTGGCCATTCAAAATCACCTTGAGCGTATCGCCTGGTACAAGTTTATGTTTCTCAGCGAACGGCTCACTGACGATCACCTCATCGTTGCGCCCGGGCGCCAGATACCGACCCTGGCGCAGCGCCAGGCGGTTTAGCTTCGGCTGCCCGATGTCGGGAAATGAAATTAGCTGGCCCAGCACCGGCTCAGTGAAACCATCAACCTCAAGCGTTGCCAATTTGGTAATTCTGGTTTCAACCGTTTGCACGCCGGAAATATTTGATATGCGCAATTTGAGCCGTTCGGGTGCCCGTTTCACATTGGCGAATATATCGGCAAAACGGTAACGTTCGTAATAGGCCTGACCGGTTTCCTCAAGCATTTCGATTGCCGAAACAAACATGACAAGATTTGCCGTGCCGGACGCAATCACCAGGGCGATGGCCAGCACTTGAGCCTTAAGCCGAAACAGATCTCGGTACATTTTTTTGTTCAGGGTAAACATGACAAATTACCACTTCAGTTCTGAAATCATTCGCCGCTTGGTATTGACCTGAATTTCTACAATTCCCCCATCGGCAAAACGAACCACCCGGTCAGCAATGTCCGCAATCGTTGCGTTGTGAGTAATCAGAGCCGTTGTTGTGCCAAGTTCGCGGTTTACCCGCTCGATCGCTTCGAGCACCAGCGCCCCCGTTGATATATCCAACGCCCCTGTGGGTTCATCACACAGTAAAATTTCCGGCCGCTTGGCAATGGCACGGGCAATGGCGACACGCTGCTGCTCACCACCAGATAGTTGTGCCGGGAAGTGATGACTGCGTTCAGACAAGCCAACCAACTCCAGCGCTTCGCCAGGTTTCATCGGCGATTTTGCTATCTCGGTCACCAGCGCGACATTTTCCAGCGCTGTCAGGCTGGAAATCAGATTATAGAACTGAAATACGAAACCAACATGTTCGCGCCGGTATTTCGTCAACTTTGCATCACTGAGAGCGGTTAGTTCCTCACCGCGAAAAAAAACCTGTCCCGAGGTTGGAACGTCCAGCCCGCCCAATATGTTCAGCAGGGTTGATTTACCGCTGCCGGAAGGTCCCAGAAGTACGACCAACTCTGATTCGTACATCTCAAGGTCAAGACCTCTCAGCGCATAGACATCGCTGGCACCGGAGGCATAGACTTTTGTTAAACCGCGCGCCGACAAGGTTATCGCCGGTTTTACCGTCGAGGTTGAAGCCTGTTTCGTGTTTTCACTTGGCGGCGACATGAACTCAATAACACCTAACAAGTTTTTCCATAACTTCCATCAGCCCCGTTTACGACCGTATCCATTTTTTGCCGTCATTGGAACAGTTATCCCACCACAATCCAACAGCAAAAAGCAGAATTTAGTGCTATTTTCAGAAATTCCTTCAGGTGCGCCAAATAAGACTGATTGCAAACATCCACCATTTCGAACCTCTGCATATTTGCCTTTGAGACTGAGACCTAGTATGACCTATTCTAGCTATGTATTGCAGTGCACCATGACCGCTTGACTCCAGGAATCCTTCCGCCTATGGCCCATGCTACATCCTCCTCAGATTTTTCCGAAAAATCAGCGCTCATCGGGACCTGTTACAATGCGGTCAACGTCGTGGATCAACTATTGGCAAAAGCAACGGTCCATGTTCGCCAGCAGGTTGGCGCTGAAAGCGGAACCTTAGACAACTCAGCATTGACGGCAAACCAGCATATTGTTCACGGATTATCCTGGTTGGCGACATATGCTGAAGCTTTGCGCCAGATGGCGGGTTATGCTGATCGCTTGGACACCGAGAAACGTTTTGGGCAATTGGAACAGCTCCTTACCCGGGCAGCTTTTGGCGAATACCTAAACCACATCGCAGGCGGTATTGCCATGAGCCAGACCGAGTTCATCCGTCCACATGAACTAGGCCTGACAATCGATGATCTTGCCCCATTGCATCACGATCAAGTCGGCCAATTACGCCTCAACGGCAATACACCCGGCATCCGTCAATCGATATTTAGGCTTATTTGCGAGCAGGAGGGTGCATCAACGATCGGCGATACCGGATTGGATGAAACTTTAACAGCCGTTCGCGACCAGATGCGGCGATTTTCTAGCGACCGGATTGTCCCTGAGGCTCACGACTGGCATTTGGCCAACGAATATATCCCGCTTGATATTATCACCGAGATGAGTGAACTCGGTGTTTTCGGCCTCACCATTCCCGAAGAATACGGTGGACTGGGATTAGGCAAAGAAAGCATGTGTGTGGTCTCCGAGGAGCTGTCGCGCGGCTATATCGGTGTTGGCTCGCTTGGCACCCGGTCGGAAATTGCAGCGGAGTTGATCCTGGCCAGCGGCACTGAAGACCAGAAAAACCGCTGGCTGCCAAAAATAGCAACAGGAGAGGTATTGCCCACCGCAGTCTTTACCGAACCCAACACCGGCTCCGATTTAGCCTCATTATCGACCCGCGCTGTCCTTGACGGTGATACCTACCGGATAACCGGAAATAAAACCTGGATTACTCATCCCGTGCGCGCCGATCTGATGACCTTGCTGGCGCGCACCAACCCGGAAGAACCAGGTTATAAAGGCCTGTCGATGTTTCTCGCTGAAAAACCGCGCGGAACTGATGAAACCCCGTTTCCGGCAGATGGTATGAGCGGCAGCGAAATTGAAGTTTTAGGCTACCGCGGCATGAAAGAATACGAAATCGGCTTTGATGGTTTTGAAGTTCCCGCTGGCAATCTGCTCGGCCATCAGCCCGGCGCCGGTTTCAAGCAGTTGATGCAGACTTTCGAATCAGCCCGCATTCAAACAGCCGCACGCGCGATCGGCGTCGCACAATCTGCGCTTGAAATTGGTCTTAGATACGCCCAGGAACGCCACCAGTTTAATCAGCCTATCCTGTCATTTCCCAGAGTTTCGGACAAAATTGTACTTGCTGCGGTTGAGATAATGATCGCCCGGCAACTGACCTATTTTGCCGCCCGCGAGAAGGATCGCGGCGCCCGCTCGGATCTCGAGGCTGGTATGGCAAAATTGCTTGCTGCTCGAATTGCCTGGTCAACTGCCGATAATGCAGTGCAAATTCACGGCGGCAACGGATTTGCCCTGGAATATCCGGTCAGCCGCATTTTATGTGACGCCCGAATATTAAACATATTTGAAGGCGCGGCTGAAATTCAGGCGCAAGTGATCGCCCGGCGCCTGCTCGATGGCGCGAACTAGCACATTTCCGGCACTAAATTGGACATATTGATCATGAACATATTTGACTTTGCCATACCAATCGCCTTAGCCGCGGTGCTCATTGTCCTGGTGCTTGGATTATGGAACATGTTGCGCGGCGGCAACGCAAATTTATCGCAAAAACTCATGCGTTGGCGGGTTGGCTTGCAGTTCCTGGCAATAGTATTGATCGTCTTAGGATTTTATTTTGCCTCAAATTGGTGATTAACCAGAAAAATTAGTCGATCTTTCATTGACGTGTGACATAAAAAAATGACATTTATAGGTTCGACCGAGCAAACTGCTTGCAAAATTTGCAAAGCTGCGAAAAGAGAAATTGTCGAGCCGTAAAACAAGAGGGGCAATGGTGGGGATAAAATCAACAAAAAAGTCGCACGCACGTTACGTATTGAGCTCTGCGATTTTAGCGGCTTCTTTGGGACTTAACGTCAGTTCAGCTGCCGCGCAAGAATACCTGCCGGGCATTCTTTCTCCGTCATTTGTCGACGAAATTCGCCTCGGTGTTCTTTATAATGACCTCCATATAGCTGGAACCAGGGACGAAGATGGCATTAACATCAATGGCGAAATTCTGTTCCGCCGCCCAAATTACAGCTACGAAAATCGTTTTTTACAGTTCTTTTTGAACCCGCGGCCCCATATCGGCGCCAGCCTCAATACTGCCGGCGACACCAGCCAGGCCTATGTCGGCCTGACCTGGGATTATCGTTTAACGGAAAAGTTTTTTGTTGAAGCTTCATTTGGCGGCGTTGTTCACACTGGCAACCTCAAATCCAATGTTCAGGGCAGCAAACGCCCTCTCGGTTGTCGTGTTATGTTCCGTGAATCAGCCTCGATCGGTTATGAGGTTACGCCCAAGGTTCGGGTTATGCTCACATTTGATCATATTTCAAATGCAAACCTGTGCAGCAACAATGCCGGGCTGAGCACCATTGGTGGCCGCATCGGTTATAAATTCTAACCTGTCGCCTCGAGAGTGTTTTCCGCTCATGGTGATCCTAAATAAAATTTACACCCGCACAGGCGATAAAGGCACAACTGCGCTCGGCACCGGCGAGCGGGTGAAAAAACATGCGATCCGCATTTCCGCCTATGGTACGGTTGACGAAACCAACGCCTGCATTGGCCTCGTGCGCCAGCATACCGCCAGCACCGAAGCCAGACCGGTTGACGAAATGCTGGCGCGCATTCAAAACGATTTATTTGATCTTGGTGCTGATCTTTGCGCGCCAGACAACGGTGAGAAACTGGAATACACTCCCCTGCGCGTCACTCAGGCTCAAGTAGACCGTCTTGAAAGCGAAATAGATCAGCTCAACTCAGAACTCCACCCCTTACGATCCTTTGTTCTACCTGGCGGCAGTGCCGCCGCTGCAGCACTTCATCTTGCCCGCACAGTCTCCCGCCGGGCCGAACGCTTGATCGTTGAACTTTCTGACATAGAAAATGAGCCCGTAGGCGATGCCGTCATCAAATATATAAATCGATTATCGGATTTTTTGTTTGTTGCCGGCCGATACCTCAATGACAAGGGTGAAAAAGACGTTCTTTGGGTTCCAGGACAAAATCAATGATCAACTCTGTTCTTTTGATTGTCGATTGGACTTAGGGGATGTTTATCCCCTTCCACGATAAAAACCCGTTGGAAAAAATATCGTTCCAACGCGTCACAGTATCGTTGATAATAATCAATGTGTTGATATTTATCGGCCTGCAAAGCGGATTTTTTCTATCCCTCGGCAAGCAGGCTTTGTTTGCATTTGCCCTCATTCCAGTTGAACTTGTTGGCACAAGCACCGCATCGGCGATCCCGCAAGTCTGGCCCGATGAACTGTCACTTTTAACCTATATGTTCTTTCATGGAAGCTGGATGCACCTGATTTCCAACATGATTTTTCTCTGGGTGTTTGGCGACAACGTAGAAGATGCGATGGGGCACACCCGATTTCTGATTTTCTACTTGCTGTGTGGTATTGCCGCCGGTCTTGCTCATGCCTGGGCATCTCCAGCATCAAACATCCCGCTGATAGGTGCCAGCGGTGCCATCGCCGGAGTAACCGCGGCCTATTTGATGCTCTACCCCAGGGTAAAAATTTGGGTGCTGATTTTGATGCGCATTCCGCTTCGGCTTTCGGCCATGTGGGTATTGGGCGCGTGGATTGCCATGCAAATCTTTAATGTCGCAACCGATACCGCCTCAAATGTCGCCTGGTGGGCGCATATCGGCGGATTTGCCACCGGCCTGGTTCTTGTCGCTTTTTTCAAACGTTCAACGGTTCCGTTATTTGGCGGCGCTCCGCCAAAACAGGCAAAGAACATTTAAAACCTATTTCCCTGTGCAGCGACCAATAATCGCACGCTGGCGCTAACGCGCACGCAATGTGTTCATTGACACGCCAACATGACGTCATTAGGGTCAATTTTCCGAAATTTTCGCGCACACCGCGCGTATCATAATGATGAAAAGCCCTTACGAAAATGTAGGTTTAAAAGCCAATTTGTCAAAACAATTGATTTTACCGTCAGGTAGCTTTAATCAACATATTGTTGCGCCGCACAATTTGGGTTTAGAAGGATGATAACATGAAGGTGCTCGTACCTGTAAAACGGGTTGTAGACTACAACGTCAAGATCAGAGTTAAAACTGATGGCAGTGGTATCGAACTTGCCAACGTAAAAATGTCTATGAACCCTTTTGACGAAATTTCGGTGGAAGAAGCAATCCGGCTGAAAGAAGCGGGAACTGCAACTGAAATTATCGCTATATCGGTTGGTCCTCAACAGTCTCAGGAAACCATTAGAACAGCCCTTGCCATGGGCGCCGATCGCGGCATTCTGGTAAAAACGGACGAGATTGTCGAACCTTTGGCTGTTGCCAAGATTTTAAAGGCGATTGCGCTGGACGAAGAACCCGGACTGATCATCCTTGGCAAACAGGCGATTGATGACGACTGCAATCAGACCGGCCAGATGCTCGCGGCTCTTTTGGGCTGGTCACAGGGCACATTCGCCTCAAAAATCGCCATCGACGGTGAAAAACTCAAAGTCACTCGCGAGGTGGACGGTGGATTGCAAACGATTGACCTTTCTATGCCGGCAATTGTCACCGCAGACCTGCGGCTAAATGAACCGCGTTATGCCTCGCTACCCAACATCATGAAAGCCAAGAAAAAGCCGATTGATGAAAAAACTCCGCAAGATTATGGCGTCGATGTAAGCCCCAAATTGAACGTTTTAAAAACAGTTGAGCCTTCAGGCCGCAAAGCTGGAGTTATTGTTTCCTCAGCCGCTGAACTGGTTGAAAAACTGAAAACCGAAGCAGGAGTATTTTAATGACCGTCTTGCTTATTGCTGAACACGACAATGCCGATTTAAAAGATGCCACCGCCAAAGCAGCAACCGCAGCCCTGGCAATTGACAAAGATGTTCATGTACTCGTGGCCGGGCAAAATTGCTCAGCGGTTGGTGATCAGGCCGCAAAAATTTCAGGTATTAGCAAAGTTCTCTTAGCCGATGATGCCCAATTTGAGCGCCCCATGGCAGAAAACATGGCGGCACTGATCGTTCCACTCATGGACAACTATGATGCCGTTGTCACAGCCGCAACGACAAGCGGCAAGAATTACATGCCGCGCGTTGCCGCTCTGCTTGATGTTGCACAGATTTCAGACATCACAGCGGTGGTTAGCCCGGATACATTCGAGCGGCCCATCTATGCTGGCAATGCCATTCAGACGGTACAATCAAGTGATGCCAAAAAGGCTATTACAGTTAGAACTACCGTGTTTGCTGCCGCTGACGACAGCGGATCAGCGCCGATCGAGGAAATCAGTGTTAACGAGGGTCCTGGACTTTCTACCTTCATGGCTGACGAATTATCAAATTCTGACCGGCCTGAACTCACCTCCGCAAAAATCGTTATTTCCGGCGGGCGTGGAATGCAGTCTGGCGACAATTTTCCAATGCTGGAAAAAATTGCCGACAAACTTGGCGCAGCGGTTGGTGCAAGCCGGGCAGCCGTTGATGCCGGATTTGTGCCCAATGACTATCAGGTAGGCCAAACCGGCAAAGTTGTCGCCCCGGAGCTTTATATTGCTGTTGGAATTTCCGGAGCCATCCAGCATTTGGCCGGAATGAAGGATTCTAAAGTTATCGTTGCCATCAACAAAGATGAAGAAGCGCCAATTTTCCAGGTTGCCGACTACGGGCTGGTTGAAGACCTTTTCAAGGCGATACCGGAGCTTGAAGCGGAACTCGAAAAAGCAGGGCTATAGCTTAATGGGTCTAAATCTGCATAATCAGCATGTGAATTAACAAGACATTGAACAACCTGCGCTCGGCCCAGCGCAGATAAGTTGCTCTAACACTTTGAATGCGATCATACTGATTGCTGCAAAATATGCCATGTTCCGGTCATGCGGGATTTAAGGCTGGAGTGAAGAACGAATGAATATTGAAAAGATTGGGGTTATTGGTGCCGGGCAGATGGGCAACGGCATTGCTCACGTCTGTGCCCTTGCCGGTCGATCTGTAAAGTTGAGTGATGTATCACGCGACAGTCTCGAAGCTGCCCTTGCAACTATTGACGGCAACCTCGCCCGCCAGGTCGGCTCAGGCCGCATCAGCGAAGATGATCGCACCGCCGCCCTTAAGCGCATAACAACTGTAGAAACGCTGGAAAGTCTGGCCGACAGCGATCTTGTGATTGAATCAGCCGTTGAAGATGAAGACGTAAAGCGGAGAATTCTAATAGATCTCTGCCCCCATCTTAAAGCAGAGACCATCGTTGCCACCAACACGTCTTCGATTTCCATTACCCGCCTCGCGGCCATAACCGATAGACCCGGTCGCTTCATGGGCATTCATTTCATGAACCCCGTTCCGGTCATGGAGTTGGTAGAGCTTATTCGCGGGATTGCCACCGAAGATGATATTTTCAACCTTGTCCGCACATTTATTGGTGAACTGGGCAAGACAGTGGCGATTGCTGAGGATTTTCCGGCATTCATGGTCAATCGCATTTTGCTGCCAATGATCAACGAAGCCATTTACACGCTCTATGAAGGTGTCGGCACGGTGGAAGCGATTGACACCGCCATGCGTCTTGGTGCCAACCACCCCATGGGTCCGTTACAGCTGGCCGACTTCATCGGTTTGGATACTTGCCTGTCGATCATGCAGGTGTTGTATGAAGGCCTGGCTGATACTAAATACCGCCCCTGCCCACTGCTGGTAAAATACGTCGAAGCCGGCTGGCTTGGACGCAAGGTTGGCCGTGGATTTTACGATTATCGCGGTGAACATCCGGTGCCGACACGTTAAACACCAGCGTTAATGCGCCGGACCACAATCAACTAGGCCCGTGATGATTGACCATGTCTCCATAGAAGTGACGGATCTTGAAAAAAGCACTCTGTTTTATGAGCGTGTTCTTGAGCCCTTGCGTATGGTCAAGATCAAAGAAACCCGGAACACGACCGGTTTTGGCAAAAAATATTCCGAATTCTGGATAAATCTGCGCACAGGCATGCCCCTGCCAACCCCGACATCAGGGGCCCATGTATGTTTGCGCGCTCCTGACATACAGGCGGTTGACAATTTTTACCGGGCCGCACTTGAAAATGGCGCTAAAAAAGACGGTGATCCCGGCCTGCGTCCGCAATATACCAAAAATTATTATGCTGCCTTCATCAAAGATCCCGACGGTAATCGCATTGAGGTTGTCACCTTCGTCTAACGATTTTTCGGCAAAGTATGCTCGAATGAGTGGCTAAAATCTGGCGAGCTGACTTTTTCGCGCCGGCAGGTTATCGATGATGTAATCGGTAACAATAGCGCCCACCCACATGGAGGCCAGCGCAATCCATGCGGTTACAGCAAAAACAGCACTTCCGGTGACACCTGCACCGACCGCGCAGCCACCGGCAAGCATTCCGCCAAAACCCATCATGCTTGCGCCGACAATATATCTGACCATGCCGGTGTCATTGTTGAACCGCTGAAGCTTGAATTCACGCCCCAGGATTGAGGCAATAAGTGAGCCGAGGAATACGCCAGGCACGAGGCCGACATCAAACCCTATCGGCAATGTCGGCGAATTAATCAAGCCCATGAGCGTATCGGCAGACGGTCCGGTGAAACTCACGCTCTTAATGCTGACCGGATCAAAAGAAACCTGGGACATTGAATAGGTAAAAATCCAGCCTGCGGCAATCGCCGCACCCACCCCTGCTGCGGAAAAAACAACCGATTTTGATACATTGTTACGGCGCGCCAACCACACCCCGATGGCAAGCCAGGAAAATCCCAACAGCACGCCAATTGATACGCTTGCATGGCTTATCGCCAGGAGATCGCGGGCTTCGCCACCTTCAATCGTCCACAATGATCCCAAAAATTCACGGCTTGGCGACAATGCTCCCCGCAACGACGCCTGGGCAACAACGGTCAGGATTAATCCAGCAACAAAGGCCCGCAGATTTCCGGTAGCCGACAACACCAGCAGCCGGCTGGCACAACCGCGCGCCAGGATCATTCCGATACCAAAAATCAATCCGCCAAGAATAGCCCCTGAAAGGCTTCCCTGGGCCGCCAATTGCCGCGCTTCAGACACATCAAGCCATCCCAGCCAGATTGCAGCCTGGGTAGCGGCAACCGCAGCGGAAAAGACCAGAACCCAGACAGCAACTTTGCTGCCGATAATTCCGTGACCAAACTCAATGGTGGCGGCACGCAGGCAAAATCTGGAACGCTGGGCAAAAGCGCCAAACATGACGCCCACCGCCAGGCCGCCAACGGCTAGTGTTGAGCTTTCTCCTATCAGATCGATAATTGATACAAGGTCCAATGCCAATTCCGCTCACCCGCCCCTCAATCACTACGCCCCCAAGTTCGGCGTTAACCAGCACAAATACACAAAAAATGGCAAAGAGACTTTGATCTATCTCAACAACTGTGACCCTCGTGTATATCAAACTTCGTTTCTCATAGCCTCACACTTACCGGGGTGCGCAGAATATCATCTTGTTCCAGTCCAATGTATTTTTTAAACACCAATTCATCGTTCGAAAGCTGGCAAACCGCCTCATCTATTGAATCTACCGACCAGCCCAACCCGGTTTGCTGTTGCAGTTCTAAACCAGCCGTCAAGTGGGATTAGCCCTGTGTCGGCCAGGCTCTGTGTTCATCGTCGATTACAAACACATGCTGGTGACGGTTTTCAACCGTTTGGAATTCTCGCAAGTGCGGGTGATCCAATGGCAGGTCTGAGTGTTCATGCACCAATTCTCCGGCGTCATCTGCTGGCCACAGAAAGACCGCCGCACCTGTACCTACAAAAGCAAGCACGCCGAGGATTGTCATGGCAACTGCCAGGCCGAATATTTCACCGGCCCAACCTGCGATCGGGTAAGTCAAGAGCCAGCAGGCGTGCGACAGTGCGAACTGAGCTGCAAATATCGCGGGCCGGTCGTCCGCGCGTGCCGAACGCCTCAAAAGGCGACCAGAAGGTGTAAGAATTGCCGAATAAAGCGCGCCACTCAAGGCCCAAACGGTTAGGAAAATACTCCACGCCGCAAGGCCGTTCACCAGAATGTAGAGCGCATGGCCAACGGTCAGCCCGGCAAGAAGGCAGGCAGCTGCGATCATAAGCAGCCGGTCGGGGATAATTTCAAGGAGCCGGGGCAAAGTCAAAGCCGCCAGCATCGAACCACTACCAAAGGCAGCGAGCGCATAAGCAACGTCCGTTTCTGATGCACCATACTCCGCCCGCACAATTACCACGGTGTTAACCAGCACGAAGGCACCTGCTGCTGCTGCTGCCAAATTAAGCGCCAACAGGCCGCGCAGTCGCGGTGTTGCCAGGTAAATTCGCGCACCCCTGGTCAGCCTGTCAACAAACGGGCGCGATTTTTCACGGCGATTTTGTTTTGGAATTCGTGTTAGCGTCACAAGTGCCGCAGAGCCGATAAACCCCATCACAGTGCCGCCAAACAGCCAATGGTAGCTTATAATTGTCAGCAAAATTCCCGCCAGGGCCGGGCTTGCCAGATTTTCAAGATCATAGGCCAAGCGGGATAATGACAAGGCTTTTGTATAATCTTTTTCATCACTCAAAATGTCAGGTATCACAGCCTGAAACGCAGGCGTAAACGTTGCTGATGCCGCCTGAAGAACAAAGATCAGCACATAAATTTGCCACACTGCATCGATGAACGGCAAAAACAAAGCCACTGACGCCCGCACAAGGTCTGCGCCGATCAATATCGCCTTGCGTGGCAAATTATCGGCAACCGCATTGGCAATCGGGGCAAGACCAACGTATGCAATCATCTTTATTGCAAAAGCGGTTCCTAAAACCGCACCAGCCTTATCGCCAGCCAGATCAAAAGCCAGCAGACCGAGAGCAACGCTTAAGAGTCCCGTTCCCAACAAGGCAATAACCTGGGCTGAAAACAGGCGGGCATAAACCGGGTGTTTCAGAACATCAATCATACAACCATCATAACACGCAAGCACCGGATATGAACAGGAAGCTTGCCCCGGAAAATGTCGTTAACACGCTGCTAAACCTGACTTTTCTCAACCAAACCTCTAACCGGGGCAGGCTCTGCCGGGGCAGAAAAGTAGGGTCCAATTCCAAATTGCCCCGCGATGCGCTATTAATGAAAATCTATCGGTCTCTATTATCGCTATTGGCCGGAAAATCTAATTGGGAAGGTTTGTTCGTGAGGTTCTAAACCACATAGGTTTCGTGACGCAACCTCAATCAAACAATCGGGAGATGATTATGGACCGGTCTTTTTTTTGGGAAAAAATTGCCAACCACTACTCGAAACAACCCATTGCCGAGGAAGCAGCTTACCAGAAAAAACTACAGGGCACGCGCGAAGATGTGCGGCCCGATCTGGCGGT
>JAJFHR010000439.1 GCA_021775515.1 Hyphomicrobiales bacterium
CGGGTTCGAGTCCCGTCACTCCCGCCACTCATTTTAGATCCTCCAATTTTATTTTCCCTGAAATGAAATCAACCGTGCAGGACTTGTTTGGCGTGGTTGTGAGATCGAATCGCCTCAGGCTTAAGTCGCTCAATTTTTCTGAACAAGTTAGACTGCCTGTGCATTTAAAACACAAAACTGTCGGGAAACTTCACATTAGAGCATAGGTGAGCGGATTATCCCTTGCACCCTAAATGCCAGTGGGTTAACACGGTTAACAGCGGCAGGTTTTTGGGGGCTGTAATTTGTGTTCCGCCGGTCGTTGGATGCTCGTAAATTTTTATGGGCTGAGGCAAATCCATAGAGGTCGCGATGCTTGGTCGCTAGGTATTCGCGGTTAGTGTCTTTATGAAAGAACTTCTTCTTTCCTATCTGCCAATCGCCATTTTTATCGGCGTTGCAATGGCTATCGGACTGGCTTTGATGTTGTCTGCATTCCTGATAGCAATTCGGCGCCCAGATACCGAGAAGCTGTCGGCTTATGAGTGCGGGTTTGATGCCTTTGACGATGCCCGGATGAACTTCGATATCCGGTTTTATCTCGTTGCTATTTTATTCATCATTTTTGATCTGGAAGTGGCGTTTTTGTTTCCCTGGGCTATTTCGCTCAAGGAAGTCGGGGTGTTTGGCTTCTGGTCGATGATGGTGTTTCTCGGAATTCTTACTGTGGGATTCGTCTATGAATGGCGCAAAGGAGCGCTTGAATGGGATTAAATCACCGCAAGGCCAAGAGTTATCTGCATGTCTAATTCAGCCTCAGGATTAATAGATCCACGATCAGGCAAGCCCTTTGGGGCTAATGAGCCCTTCTTTGCCGGGCTGTCGGATGAACTGGCAGATAAGGGTTTCATCGTCACCACAAGTGATGATCTGATAAATTGGGCCCGTACGGGTTCGCTGATGTGGATGACCTTCGGGCTTGCCTGTTGTGCCATCGAGATGATGCAGGCCTCAATGCCGCGCTATGACGTTGAGCGGTTCGGATTTGCTCCGCGCGCTAGTCCGCGGCAATCAGATGTCATGATAGTGGCAGGTACGTTGACCAATAAAATGGCCCCGGCGCTGCGCAAAGTATATGACCAGATGCCTGAGCCGCGATATGTGATCTCGATGGGGTCGTGTGCCAATGGCGGTGGATATTATCACTATTCTTATTCGGTGGTGCGGGGCTGCGACCGGATCGTTCCTGTTGATATATATGTACCTGGCTGTCCGCCTACAGCGGAAGCACTGGTCTATGGTATTTTGCAGTTGCAGAAAAAAATACGCCGAACCGGAACGATTGAACGATAGGCTTGGCAGCGGGTGAATTTGAGGCAAGAACTAAAGATGATCGAAGCACTACAGGAACTCAGCGACCATATCCAGGCCACCCTGGCAGAAACAATTGCCAAGGCGACAATTGTTCATGGCGAGTTGACCCTTGTGGTAGAAGCTGAAGATATTTTGCGCGTACTCAAGTTCCTGCGCGATGATTCCCAGTGCAGGTTTGTCTGCTTTATCGATATTTGCGGTGTTGATTATCCTCAGCGTGAAAACCGCTTTGATGTGGTCTATCATCTGTTGTCACCCACACAAAATCTTCGTATTCGGGTAAAACTCGAAACCCATGAAGCCCGCCAGGTCCCCAGCGTATCGTCCCTGTTTGCCGGCGCCGAATGGTTTGAACGCGAAGCCTTTGATCTTTACGGCATATTATTTTCAAATCATCCCGATTTGCGCCGATTGCTCACTGACTATGGTTTTAGAGGTCATCCCTTGCGCAAGGATTTTCCTCTGACCGGGTATGTAGAGGTGCGCTACGATGATGAAGAAAAACGTGTTGTTTATGAACCTGTGAAACTTGCGCAGGAATTTAGATCGTTTGATTTCGAAAGCCCCTGGGAAGGAGCTGAATATCTTCTTCCTGGTGATGAAAAAGCAGACCAGAACCCTTGATTTCAGTAACCCGCGATTTAAGAGAGACTGATAGTTAGATGGCCGAAGCGGAAGTACGCAATTTCACCATCAATTTTGGACCCCAGCATCCCGCCGCTCATGGTGTATTGAGGCTGGTGATGGAGCTTGATGGTGAAGTGGTTGAGCGGGTAGACCCGCATATCGGACTTTTGCATCGCGGCACGGAAAAATTAATCGAGTATAAGACGTATCTTCAGGCCGTACCATATTTCGACCGGCTGGATTATGTCGCACCAATGAACCAGGAGCATGCGTTTGCGCTGGGCGTAGAACGGCTCTTGGGGATTGATATTCCCCGGCGAGGTCAATTGATCCGCGTCTTATATGCTGAAATTGGCCGGATATTATCGCATCTTCTCAATGTGACTACTCAGGCCATGGATGTCGGCGCGCTGACGCCGCCGCTCTGGGGTTTTGAGCCGCGTGAGGAGTTGATGGTATTTTATGAAGGTGCCTCAGGTTCCAGAATGCATGCGGGTTATGTCCGCCCCGGCGGTGTCCATCAGGATCTGCCGCAAAAATTGCTGGACGATATTTATGCTTTCTGTGAACGCTTCCCCAAGCAGCTTGACGATATTGAAGGATTGCTAACGGACAATCGAATTTTCAAACAGCGAAACGTCGATATCGGCGTCGTTTCGCTCGAAGATGCTTTTGCCTGGGGATTTTCAGGCGTGATGGTTCGTGGATCGGGCGGCGCCTGGGATTTGCGTAAATCTCAACCGTACGAATGTTACGATGAACTCGATTTTGATATTCCCGTCGGTAAAAATGGCGATTGTTATGACCGCTATCTCATTCGTATGAGAGAAATGCACGAATCCGTCAGACTGATGAAACAATGCATTGAACTGATGCAGCCGGGCCCGGTGTCTTCTATTGATGGTAAAATTGTTCCGCCCAGCCGTGACAACATGAAGGGTTCAATGGAGGCATTGATCCATCACTTCAAGCTCTACACTGAAGGCTATCATGTGCCTGCCGGTGAAGTTTATTCCGCCGTTGAAGCGCCAAAAGGAGAATTTGGCGTCTATCTCGTGTCGGATGGGTCAAACAAACCTTATCGCTGCAAAATCCGTGCGCCGGGGTTTGCTCACCTGCAGTCGATGAATTTCATGTGCAAGGGCCACCTGCTGGCAGACTGTTCGGCCATTTTGGGGTCTATGGATGTTGTGTTCGGGGAGGTCGACAGATGATTGCGGGCCGATTGGTGGCATTTTTTTTTGTGATTGCAGGAGTGTAGATTGAGATGTCTGTAAGAAGGCTTCATGATGTCCAGCCCGCAGGCTTTAAGTTCACGCGTGAAAATATGGCTTGGGCCAAGACTGAAGTGAAAAAATACCCATCCGGCCGCCAAGCTTCGGCAGTTATCTCGCTTTTATGGTGTGCGCAGAAACAAAATGGCGGTTGGCTCAGCGAACCGGCGATCCGCCATGTGGCCGAATTGCTCGCTATGGCCTATATCCGCGTCTATGAGGTTGCAACCTTCTATACGATGTTCAACCTGTCGCCGGTTGGCAAAAACCTCGTGCAACTGTGCGGAACCACGCCCTGTTGGCTTAGAGGTGCCGATGACCTTAAAGCAGTTTGCCGTAAGATGATCGGAGCGGAAAAAACCATCACAGATGACGGCGAACTTTCCTGGATGGAAGTGGAATGTCTGGGAGCTTGTGTCAACGCGCCGATGGTACAGGTAAACGAAGATTTTTATGAAGACCTTGATGCTGCGACATTTGAAAAACTGCTGGATGATTTAAGAAACGGCCGTCCGGTAAGTGTCGGGCCGCAAGTTGATCGGCAAAAATCAGCTCCGGTGGGAGGCGCGCAGACGCTTCTTGATCCTGCTCTTTACGCTGGAAAAGCCCGCCGGGTTCCTAAAAAAGCAGCAGCAACGGGCAAGCCTAAGGAGACGCCGGCGCGAAAATTTGTTTTGAAGGCACCGGAAAAAAAGGCCACTGCGAAAAAACCGGCCTCTCTTACGAAGGACCCGAAAAAACTTACCAAGGCGCGCGCCGGTGGTGCGGACGATCTCAAGCGCATCAACGGTGTGGGGCCGAAAATCGAAGGTATTTTGAATGGGCTTGGCGTTTTTCATTTCGACCAGATTGCAGCCTGGACACGTGACAATGTCGATTGGGTAGATGAACAGCTCAGCTTCAAGGGGCGGATCGATAGAGAGGGATGGATTGCCCAGGCGAAACAACTCAGTCGTGAAGATAAGGGGAAATAGAGGATGAACTTTCATGCTTGCAGATAAAGACCGTATCTTCACTAATCTCTATGGCATTCACGATTGGGGCCTTAAAGGTGCCATGCAACGCGGTGCCTGGGACAATACAAAAGGTCTGATAGCCAAGGGGAAAGACTGGATTGTCAATGAAATGAAGTCATCTGGTCTTCGGGGCCGGGGCGGTGCTGGTTTTCCTACCGGGTTAAAGTGGTCGTTCATGCCAAAAGAATCCGATGGCAGGCCGCATTATCTGGTGGTGAATGCCGATGAATCCGAACCTGGAACCTGTAAGGATCGGGAGATTCTCAGGCATGATCCTCATCTGCTCATAGAAGGCTGTTTGGTTGCCGGTTTCGCCATGGGGGCACATGCCTGTTACATCTATGTGCGCGGCGAATTCATCCATGAACGCCATCGCTTACAAGCGGCCGTTGATCAGGCTTATGAGGCCGGGCTGATTGGTAAAAATGCCTGCGGGTCGGGATGGGATTATGATGTTTATGTTCATCACGGGGCGGGGGCCTATATCTGCGGTGAAGAAACGGCCTTGCTGGAAAGCCTTGAAGGCAAAAAGGGCCAACCGCGATTGAAGCCGCCGTTTCCCGCAAATGCCGGGCTTTATGGCGCACCGACGACGGTCAACAATGTTGAAAGCATAGCGGTAGCTCCGACAATATTGCGCCGGGGGGCGACGTGGTTTGCCAGCATGGGGCGGCCGAATAATACCGGAACCAAACTGTTTTGCATTTCCGGCCACGTCAACAAACCTTGCAACGTTGAAGAGGAAATGGGCGTTCCTTTCCGCGAACTCATTGATAAACACGCTGGTGGAATTCGTGGTGGATGGGATAATCTGCTTGCGGTTATCCCTGGTGGATCATCGGTGCCTTGTTTACCGGCTTCTACGTGCGAAGACCTGCCGATGGATTTTGACAGTTTGCGGGACGTTAAATCGGGTCTGGGGACGGCAGCGGTGATCGTCATGGATAAATCAACCGATATTGTCAGAGCGATTGCGCGTTTGGCCTATTTTTACAAACATGAAAGCTGCGGTCAGTGTACGCCGTGTCGCGAAGGCACCGGCTGGATGTACCGGGTATTGGATCGGATGGCCCGGGGCGAGGCGCAAAAACGTGAAATCGATCTGCTGCTTGATGTCAGTTATCAGATCGAGGGACACACGATATGTGCGCTGGGTGATGCAGCCGCCTGGCCGGTTCAGGGCCTCATCCGCCATTTTCGCCATGTGATTGAAGAACGAATCGATCAATATGCAGCTAATCCAAAACCAGTCGATGCCGTTCCGATGCAGGCGGCGGAGTGAAACATTTGACCCATTTAGCCCAGATCAACATTGCCAAACTCAAATATGACGTTGACGACTCCAGGGTTGGAGATTTTGTCGCCGGGCTCGATTTTATTAATGGAATAGCTGAAAAAGCTGAAGGTTTCGTCTGGCGCTATCAAGATGACAGTGGCAATGCGACTGCCATGCAGGCGTTTCCAGACCCACGGATTATTGTCAATCTTTCGGTATGGAAAGATGTGGAGACGCTTGAGCGGTTTGTCTGGAAAACCGTCCATGTGAGGTTCTACAATCGCCGCGATGACTGGTTTGACAAGTTGGATGGCAATCACTTCGTGATGTGGCGGGTGGCAAAAGGGCACATCCCCACAGTTGAAGAGGCCAAGCAGCGGCTCGATCATTTTAATGAACATGGGCCAAGTGATTTTGCCTTTGGTTGGGAAACCATACCGCAGGCAAAACTGTGGAAATCCAAACGGTGTGCGTGAGAAGGTTTAACGGGAATTAAGCAGAATGCCAAAGTTGATCATAGATGGCACCGAAATTGAGGCTGATAATGGCCTGACGCTGATCCAGGCGTGTGAGCAGGCTGGCGTGGAAATACCCCGGTTTTGCTATCATGAGCGCCTGTCGGTTGCTGGTAATTGCCGGATGTGTCTGGTTGAAGTCAAGGGAATGCCCAAGCCCCTGGCGTCTTGTGCTATCGGCGTAAATGATCTTCGGCCAGGACCTAACGGCGAATTGCCTGAAGTTATAACCAAATCCCCGACCGTAAAAAAAGCACGCGAAGGGGTGATGGAATTTTTGTTGATCAATCACCCG
>JAJFHR010000440.1 GCA_021775515.1 Hyphomicrobiales bacterium
GCCCCGCTGCTTGCATCTTTTGTCGGAATGCCGATTGTCCACACTTTGAAAATTTCAGCAACGGATTGCAGCAGCAGCAAACCGAAACCGACCCAAATCGAGGCGTGGGTCAGCCATTTCGGTGTTCCCAGATAACTGTCGGTCGTATGTCCCTTCAATGTGGCTTTGAGCCATAATTCATAGCCGTACCAGGCTGCAACTGCGCAAAATATGATTATCATCAGGAGAGAAAAGGTCTCAACGAACTTTCTAGCGGTAGAATGAGGATCGCGGAAAGCGACATCTATGACAATCATTTCACGGTGTTTTAGCGCGAAGGCCCCGGCCAGGTAGGCTGCCCAGATTTGTGTGATGCGTGCGGTTTCATCGACCCAGATTGTGGGAGCGGTAAACACGTAACGCATAAACACTTCCCAGGTGATGAACAGACCAACGGCAAAAAACATCCAGGCGGCAACCTTGCCGGCGCTTTCGGAAAGCTGGTCGATGAATTTGATCATTAAAATGCCGCAGCGGCTCTTTTCCTAGTCTACTTGTTCAGAAAAAGAGCCGCCCAGGAGTTGGATTTATATTTTAAAGCCCGTTGGCAGCCTTGATGGCCTGAACTGCAACGTCTCCGCGTTCAGCAGCAAACTTGTCGATAACAGATTTTGTTGCCTCGACCCATTTTGCACGTTCTTCTGAGGAAAGTTTCACGACATTAATTTTGCCCGCGACTTCCTTCACCATGGCGTCTTCGCCTCCGTAAACCTGATCGCGCAGCTGTTTTTCAACCAAGGCTGCAGCTTTGGTGATGATTTCCTGATTTTTCGGCGATAGCGAGTTGAAAAAATCATTGTTCATAACGGCAACAAATTCAATTGCGCTGTCATAGCTCAGCGTCATGTTTTCCATAACCTCATAAAGCTTGCGGCTTTTCACTGCGGAGGCACCGGTCATGCCAACGTCCACGGCACCTTGCTGATAGGCTAAAAATTGCTTGGAGCCCGACATCAACGTTGGAGCTCCGCCAAGAGCCTCAACCGTCCAGCCGAGCACCTTGCCGTAGGTTCTGACCTTTTTGCCTTTGAGATCAGCAGGGGTGCGAATAGGGGCACCTTTGTTGAGGTAAATATTGCGGCCGAATGCCTGCCACCACAAAACCCGTGCGCCGGTTTCTTTTACCACGGCAGCATCCAGAATATTGCGCATGGGCGAGCCGTTGGCCGCAGCAGCACGAAGGTGGGCTTCGTCGCGGAAAAAGAACGGCAGGTTAACAATCTCAACTGCGGGAACAGAACCGGCAAAGCGGCCCAGAAAGGCGGAGCCTGCTTCAACCGCGCCTGAGCCGACGGCTTCGGGCACCTGTTTGTCCTTATAAAGCTGCGCTGAGGGGAACAGCTGCACCTTCAAATCACCACCGGACTCCCGTTCGATGATCTCTTTAAAAGCCACCCAGTTTTTGCCCAGCGAGTGAGTAGCAGGTAATTGTAAAGTTACCCGGATCGTGGTCTGAGCCTGGGCGGCGATCGCCGTTCCCAACAGCACAGTTCCGGCAAGCGCTAATTTTAAAAATGATTTCATGTATTCCTCCCAAAGTATTTGTTTTTGCGGCTTTTTGCCGCTTGCAGCGGTGGTAGCATATTTTCCTGGTGTGCTCAATCTACAAACCCATCGAGATCGCCGGTGCCTTTCGCAGCGGGGATTTTCGGATTAATCGCGTTGTGATTTCAGCAAGCTTAGCAGACCATGAACATCACCCAGGACCCATAGATCTGACACCAGGCCGTCATCAAAGGTGAAATGGGCGCTGCCAGGCCATTCTACCCGTTGGCCGGTTGGCGGGTAGTTGAAAAGCCTGCCTTTGTGGGTGCCGGAAAACAGCATTTTGGCAACGACGCGGTTGGCTTCTTCCGTCATTTCGACAATATCGCAGCGGAAATCGGGCAGGGAGCCGGTGACATCATCAACATAACCGGCAAATTGCTGATGTCCGACCAACACCGGGCCGAGCGAACCGCGGAAGGTGAAATCGGGATGAAAAATTTCCGGGATGCGGCCTTTGTCAGCCTTGTTCCACATCTCGTCGTAAAATAGACGGACAATTGATTTTTGAGGCATGCTGATCACCTAGTCTTGATACGCTGGCCGCGACTTCGCCTGTTATTTTCTGCGGAATTATCCATGAACCAACATCAAAAACAACCCGCTGGTGGCGTTACCAGGCAAAGTTGCGGGCTGTCTGATGAAAACTTTGCTTTAGTGGTGTCAGATCAGCGATACCGCCTTGCGCACGCACGGCGGTATCCAGGCGTCGGGCGGCGTTGTAGCCCTGGGCTGCCATTGAAGATGGCCGGGCACCGTAGGCGCGCTGATAGGATGATATGAAGTTCGCGACCGCGGGTGACTTGTTGTCGGCAAATGGGGTTTCCCCGGGCAGCAGTAAGGCGATATTTGTGCCCTTTAGGAGCCTGCTAATTTGAGATTGAGTTTTAGCGGAAGTAAAGGCAGCGACAATGTTGATCCTGCTTTCAGATGACAGGCGCTTGATGTCGTCTGCAACATTTCCATTGGCATCAATTACACTGACATAAGAATCAAGATTGCCGAGATGTCCATCAGATTCCTCTTCGGGATGGCTGTCGCGCTCGGTAGTTGCCAGCATAAAACCCTCACGGATCTGACGGCCGCTTGCCGATTCTGGACCCGACAGGGGCAGGATTAGGGCAACATAAAAACGATCGGCAAAAGCGGAGCTATGAAATGTTGCATTAACGGCAATCAGAACGAGAAAGAGGAGGGCAATTCGATTATAAATTTTCATTGTGGTCGCCGAATTGGTCAGGTTTTAGCGCTGCTCGCGGCGGGTCATAAAAGCGAGGCGTTCAAAGAGATCAACATCCTGCTCATTTTTCAACAAAGCGCCATGCAGCGGCGGGATAAGGTTTTTGGGATCGCGTTCGCGCAAGGTTTGAGGACTTACATCCTCGTTGAGTAACAGCTTCAACCAGTCCAGCAATTCTGATGTTGACGGTTTCTTTTTCACACCGGGAACATCCCTGATGTCGTAAAAGACCTTAAGGGCTTCTTTGACCAGGCGATCTTTCAAGCCGGGAAAGTGAACTTCGACAATTTCCGCCATGGTATCGACATCGGGAAATTTGATATAATGGAAAAAACAACGGCGCAAAAAGGCGTCCGGCAGTTCTTTTTCATTGTTGGAGGTGATGATGACGATAGGGCGCTGCCGGGCTTGTATGGTCTCGCCGGTTTCGTAGACAAAAAACTCCATGCGATCGAGCTCCTGCAGCAGGTCATTGGGAAATTCGATGTCGGCTTTGTCTATTTCGTCAATCAGCAGGATGGAGCGCTCGGACATGGTGAAGGCATCCCACAATTTTCCACGCTTGATATAGTTGGCAATATCGTGAACACGCTCGTCGCCCAGTTGACTGTCGCGCAAACGGCTGACGGCATCATACTCATAAAGCCCCTGCTGTGCCTTGGTTGTTGATTTAATATGCCATTCGAGCAGCGGAGTTTTAAGTGCTTTGGCAACCTCGTGGGCGAGCACGGTTTTGCCGGTGCCGGGTTCACCTTTGATGAGCAGCGGGCGTTCTAAAGTGATGGCTGCATTTACAGCGATGCGCAGGTCATCGGTTGCGACATAGTCTTTGGTACCGTTAAATTTCATCTGTTTCCAATGTCCAGATAAGGCCTGATCGGCCGGAGAAAAAACTGTCCGCAACCTAAGCGGTTAAAAGGTCTGCCGCAAGCCCTCAAAAGGTTCAACTGGTGGGCAAAAGCTGCCGGGTTGCGGCAACTTCGTGCGCTGAAGTTCCATAGGTTTTAAATATCCAATCCTCTAAGCTATTGAAAAACAATAATATTTAAAACTGGCCCGTTCTTTGCCTTGTTTTATGCCAGACGAGTTTGCCGCTAAAGGCGCCAGGTCTGATCTGGAATGAGTGATTTAATGGAGTAGTAAATGGGTATTTTTGGTGCACTATCAACAGCCATCAGTGGCCTTCAGGCACAATCAACGGCGTTGTCAAATATTTCCAACAATATCGCCAACAGCCAAACCACAGCCTTTAAACGTACCGAGACCACGTTTCAGGAAATTGTGGCAGCGACCGGGGCCAATGTATCCGGGTCCGGTGTCGTTCGTGCGAATTCGCTCTCAACTAATACGGTTTCGGGAGACATTCTGCCCTCTGATGTGGACACCCATATTGCCATTAACGGCGATGGTTATTTTATCATCTCCGAGAAAACCGGTTCGGTAGAGGGCAACTCGCTTTTTGGCGATGTTGAACTCTTCACCAGAAACGGAGATTTTGAAGTTGATCGGGATGGTTTCCTGGTTAACAGTTCGGGATATTTTTTGAAGGGTATTCCAGTTGTAGCGAGTTCGGGTAATCTGGACGGTGACCAGCTTACAGAAATCCGGATTTCAAACGGTCTGCTACCGGCGCAGGCGACAACTACAATTGAATATAATGCCAACCTGGCGACCACCCCAAAAACCGCTACCTTTGACGCAACGGTTGCAGGTTCAGAACTCATCGGTGGCGCATCCCTTTATGCTGGCGGCCTTCCGACGACCGCTGGCACTGGTGTTGTCGAATTACGAGATGTACCTACATTTCTGGACAGATCGGTGGCCGGTGGGGCGATTACCACGTTTACCTCGACCGGCGCTTCGGTAAATGTTCAAGTTAGATGGGCAAAAATTAATAGTTCGGTTAGCGGTGGGCTAGATACGTGGAATGCCTTTTACCAGACTGATGCGACGACGACTAATTCGACAGATACTGTTTGGCGTAACTTTGGGCAAAACTATGAGTTTAACGCCGGTGGGGTGTTAACCAACCCTTCGAACGCTAGCACAACTATAAACAATTTAACGGTGAATGGGGTTAACCTTGGTGATATAATTATCGATCACAGTGGTCCTAGTTCCAGCATTGGATTGAGCCAGTTTGAAGATTCAAACGGTATCGTGCAGGTTAATACTCTCGATCAGAATGGTTTTGCGGCTGGAAAATTGTCAAGCGTGGCGATTACAGATGTAGGCCGCGTTACTGGCATATATACCAATGGCGAAACGGTCGATATTGCGGAAGTTACGCTGGCCTCTTTTAACGCCGATGGAGCCTTGCGCAAAGAGGACGGTGGGGCCTTGCGTGCAACACCTGAGTCCGGTGCCTTCATTCGAGGCGCTCAGGGCACTATTGTTGGTTCCTCGCTGGAATCGTCCAATACCGATATTGCCGATGAATTTTCCAAACTGATCATTACTCAGCAGGCTTATTCGGCGGGCACGAGAATTGTCACTACCGCTGATGAGATGCTGCAAGAAGCTCTGAATATGGTTCGATAAGTTGACCCCGCCGGCCTGGCTGCAGATTAACCCCGCTGCAGCCAGGCGCTTAAGTTGGATATTAAATGTCTCTTACAGGTAGCCTAAACACCGCGCTGACCGGCATCACTGCTACGCAGGCCAGAATTGACCTTGTCGCTCAAAATGTCGCCAATGCGGATACTCCCGGATATACTCGCAAGACTTTATCAACCGAAGCAAATGTCGCCGGTGGTAAAGTCATCGGTGTGTTGCTCGGTGACGTTAGCCGGGTGGTGGATACGTTTTTGCAGCAGCAATTGCGTAATGAAATTGCAGCCCAGGGCAATGTAAATGTCAGAAAAGATTTTCTTACTCTGGTAGATCAGTTTTTTGGCGAACCTGGCGGTTCAACCGGCTTGGACACAATTGTCAATGAGTTCTCCAGCGCGCTGCAAAACCTTGCCACAAATCCTGATCAGGCAGTCGCTCAGCGTGCCGCGGTAGATGCTGCGGTAACTTTGGCGAGCCAGATTAATCAGCTTTCGCTCGAAGTGCAGAATTTACGCACCCAGGCCGAAACCGGGATTGCTTCTGCGGTGACTGAAGCGAACACGCTGTTGAAATCCATTGCAAACCTCAATCAGGAAATTGCTATCGCATTTGGCAGTACCGGAGGTGTGGCGGATTTGCAGGATCAGCGCGACCTGGCGATTGACCGGCTATCTGAACTTCTTGACATCAAAGTATCGCAGGGAGAACGAGGAACCGCCAAGATTTTTACCAATGGTGGCGACCTTTTGCTGGATGGTCAACCGGCAACGTTAAATTTTGACAGTCGTGGAACGCTCAGTTTCAATTCGCTTTTTAATTCGGATCCAAATTTACGTGGCGTTGGAACCTTAACGATTGTTGATACCAATGGCGGCACCGTCGATCTTTTTTCCAGCGGAACCATAAGATCGGGCAAGATCGCTGCTTATCGAGACTTAAGAGATAATATTCTTACAGAAGTTCAAGCTGAGCTTGATAATCTGGCCCAGGGAATTGCCCAGTCATTATCGACTAAGGATGTTGCCGGAGTGGCTGTTAATCCTGGACCTGGTGCTGGTTTTGATCTCGATCTGTCAGACCTTCAGGCCGGAAATCCGATTTCGGTGACGTTTACGGATATTGGCAGCGGAACTACGCAAACGATAACTCTAATTCGGGTCGACGATCCATCGATTCTACCCCTTGCAAACACGGCAACCGCTGATCCCAACGACACGGTGTTCGGGATTGACTTTAGCGGTGGATTTAATGCTGCAGTTCCGTTAATTAATACCGCGCTTGGCGGCAATATTAATGTGTCATCGCCAGTACCAAATACAGTCAGGATTGTTGATGATGGCACCTCGACGGTAAGTTTGGATGCTGTCAATGCCTCGGTAACCGCAACACAAGTTACCGGCGATGGTCTGGCTTTGCCGCTGTTTGTAGACGTTAACGGTTCTCAAATTCCATATACTGCCAGCCTCGGTGGTGGCGGTCAAAGACTCGGTTTTGCCTCTCGTATCGCGGTGAACAGCGCCATTGTAACCGATAGTTCACTGTTGGTTACTTTCGACACAACGACGGCTTCCGGCGATCCCGCGCGTCCGCAAGATTTGTTGACCCGGTTTTCTGAAACCCCATTTACTTTTGCTTCCAGGCCGGGCGGGCCGGTCAGCGGTGCGCCATTTTCAGGAACGATTAGTGCCTATACCCGCGAAGTTATTTCGTTTCAGGCTGGGCAGGCGGAGTTTGCCGCGCGTGAACAGGAAGCTCAGGATATTGTCACGGGCACGATCAAGGCCAGGGTTGAGACTGATACCAAGGTCAATGTAGATCAGGAGATCGCGCAACTTATCGTGCTTCAAAATGCATTTGCGGCCAATGCGAGGGTTCTGTCGGTGGTTCAGGAACTTGTCGACGTACTGCTGCGGGTCTAGGAGTTAATCATGGCGCTTTCACCGCTTTCAACCAGCTTTAACTTAGTCCAGGAAACCGGTAAACTGCGGGATCAGTTGAGCAGCCTTCAGCTTCAGCTTGCAACCGGTAAAAAAGCCACCACTTATTCCGAGCTTGGACTTGACCGCTCGCTGGCTATTTCGCTTCGATCAAAAATAAGCTCAATTGATGGCTATAAAGCGACGATTTCGCAAACCCTTATTCGTGTCGATCTCATTCAGGAGCACTTGAATCGGCTGGAAGAGATTGCCGGAACAACGAAGTCATCGGCGTTTGGTGATCAGTTTGAACTTGTGGAAAATGGAAAAACTCAGCTCCAGTTGACGGCGCGAAGCAATCTTGACGAAGCCGTATCGTTATTGAATTTCGAATTGAGCGGCACGCATTATTTTTCCGGCAAAACGACGGATACAAAACCAGTTATTCCAGCGGATCAGATACTCAACGGCATTGGTGCCCAGGCCGGCTTCAAACAGGTCCTGACCGAGCGAAATGCCGCTGACCTTGGGGCCAGTGGCCTGGGGCGGATCGCCATAACTACAAGTACCACTGTCGGGCCGCCGTCTGAAAATATACAACTAACTGAAGACGGGGTTCATCCCTTTGGCTTCAAGCTTTCGGCGATCACCAGTAACCTGACCGGGGTTACGGCAACCGGGCCTGCAGGTGCACCGGCAGCGGTTGATGTTGCCTTTACCTCTACGCTGCCTCAGTCAGGGGAAACTATCAGCATTTCCTTGAATCTGCCGGACGGGACAAACACCACGTTAACGCTCGAAGCCACCGCTGGTACTGCAGGTGCCAACCAGTTTACGATTGGAGCTGATGAAGCTACGACGCGCAACAATTTTCAAACAGCGGTTAATGCAAAGCTGTTGGAACTGGCCAATACCGATCTAAAGGCGGCCTCTTCTGCGCAGGCTGGAGAAAATTTCTTTAATTTCGACGCCGCGAACCCGCCACAACGCGTCGCTGGACCGCCATTTAACAGCGCGACGGCTCTTGTCAACGCTACGCCAGCGGATACGGTATTTTGGTATCAGGGCGATTTGAGCACAGGCAGTGCCCGCGACAGTTCGATTGTGCGTATCGATCAGTCAATTTCGCTGTCGTTTGGCGCCCGAGCCGATGAAGATGCTTTGCGCACTGTTGTTCAAAACCTTGCCTTGCTGGCAGCCGAAACGTTCAGCGCCAGCGCTCCTGGGGATCAGGAGCGTTATGGACAGTTGCGCAACCGGGTCAGTAATGATCTTTCCTTTAATCCGCCAGGCCAATCAATACTTCAGATTATTGCAGAATTCGGTCAAAAACAGGGTGTCATGGGGGATGTTCGCGACAGACATATCGCTACAGAAAATACGACTGGGGAAATTCTCGGCGACATTGAAAATGCCGAAGCGTTTGAAGTGAGCTCACAGATTTTGCAGCTTCAGACACGCCTGGAAGCAAGCTTTCAAATTTCCTCCAGGTTGTCTGAATTATCGTTGTTGAATTTTCTCTAAAATCCGTGGAAATACTGCCCAGCTGGACGAGCTATTTGCTGTGAAGCCCGGCCGCAAGTTCACGATTGATCAAAATCAGAGAATTTAGTTTTTCGGGTTCGGGGTGGCGTTCGATGTCCAGGGTATGCCGAAATATGAATACCCCAAGAGAGCCGACATTATTCTTAATTGCTGTGGGAAGCTGATTTTCTTCCCGGCCGATCGACGTCACCAGTATAGTCCAGAGCTTTCTATTATAGGTCAAAGCAGGTCTGAGAGTTTGTTTGTACTCAGTCCAGTTGTCTTTGATGTTT
>JAJFHR010000045.1 GCA_021775515.1 Hyphomicrobiales bacterium
TATAATTCCGGCCTTTTGTCATGCGAGCTTAAGGTTAAACGCTATAGTAAAGATCGTACTCCACAGGATGTGGTGTCATCTCATAACGTTCGTTTTCATCTTCTTTCAACTCAAGATAAGCCTCAATCTGATCAATGCTAAACACGCCGCCTTTAAGTAGGAAGTCGTGATCATCACGCAGGCTTTGTATGGCTTCGCGCAAAGTTCCGCATACAGTTGGCACGCCCCTTAACTCTTCCGGCGGAAGGTCATAGAGATCCTTATCCATGGCATCACCGGGATCAATCTTGTTCTGAATGCCATCAATGCCGGCCATCAACATGGCGGCGAAAGCAAGGTAGGGGTTGGCTGCAGGATCAGGGAAACGGACTTCAACGCGTTTTCCATTTGGTGAGGTGGAGAATGGAATGCGGCAAGATGCCGACCGGTTCTTTGACGAGTAGGCTAATAAGACAGGTGCCTCGTAGCCAGGAACCAAACGCTTGTAAGAATTCGTCGATGGGTTTGTGAACGCGTTGAGCGCCTTGGCGTGTTTGATGATGCCACCGATATAATACAGGCAATCCTGAGACAGATCAGCATACTGGTTGCCGGCAAACAGAGGTTTGCCGTCCTTCCAGATTGACTGATGGCAGTGCATGCCAGTGCCGTTATCACCATAGACGGGTTTTGGCATGAAGGTTGCGGATTTGCCATAGGCATGGGCAACGTTATGGACGACGTATTTATATATCTGAAGCCCATCGGCAATTTTCGTTAGAGGCGCGAACTTGATACCCAATTCGTGCTGGGCGGCACCAACTTCATGATGGTGTTTTTCAGTCTCAACACCCATGTCAGCCATTACTGACAACATCTCAGAACGGATGTCCTGACAGCTATCCAGGGGATTGACCGGGAAATAACCGCCCTTGGTGCGGGGCCGATGACCCAGGTTACCCATTTCATACTCGGTACCGGTGTTTATCGGCAACTCCGAACTGTCGAGTTTAAACCCGGTGTCGTAGGGATCAGACGAAAACCTGACATCATCAAAGATGAAAAACTCAGCTTCAGGTCCAAAAAAAACCTCGTCGCCGATTTTGGTCTGTTTGAGATAGGCTTCGGCATTTTTGGCTGTCATACGCGGATCGCGCGAATAACCTTCGCCGGAAGCCGGTTCGAGGATGTCGCAGAATATTGCCAAAGTTGTCTGAGCATAAAATGGATCGATATGGCACGTGTCGACATCGGGCATCAATGTCATGTCGGATTCATTAATGGCTTTCCAACCGGCAATGGACGAACCATCAAACATGGCTCCATCTGCAAACATATCCTCATCAACAATCGATGCAGCCATTGTGACGTGCTGCATTTTGCCGCGTGGATCAGTAAATCGAAGGTCAACAAATTTGATGTCCTTCTCTTTGATCATTTCGAGTACTTTTTCAGCGCTAGACATAATGTTCGTTAATTCCTTAGCATTTGCGTTTTCAAAACCGAATTATTACGGCAAACGCAATAATTATGGAAGGGTTGAAAATTGTTCAACTGACTTGGGCCAGATGATCAGATGGCGTCCATACCGGTTTCACCGGTACGTATACGTATTGCTTCTTCTATTTGCGAGATAAAAATCTTGCCATCGCCTATGCGCCCGGTCTTGGCGACATTCTGGATTGCCTCGACAGCTTTTTCAACGAGGTCGTCGCCTACGATGAGTTCAATTTTTACCTTAGGGAGAAAATCAACGACATATTCGGCGCCACGGTAAATTTCGGTGTGGCCCTTCTGCCGCCCGAAGCCTTTGGCTTCCATAACCGTGATGCCTTGCAGGCCGATTTCCTGAAGAGCTTCTTTTACTTCGTCTAGTTTAAAGGGTTTGATGATCGCTTCAATTTTTTTCATGTGCCAAGCCTTGCCTGGTGAGTATCAATAATAGGGTTAAATCGTAAATGCAGGCGACGTGAGATAAATCTCGCTGTTACCCGCCTTCATGCATTAGCATAGGTCATGCCAACTTGTGGAACAATTTAATATGTAGTAAAAACAAAGCGTTATGTTTGGGCGCTGGGTTGTTGAAAATACAGGCACATGATGGGTGCTTATTTTTTCATCATTACGCCTATTAAATGAGCAGTGCTCGTGTGGTCAAAAATGAGGCAAATGAATGATCAGCGATCCAAGTTTCACTCTCGGTATTGAAGAAGAATACCTTCTCGTTGACAAATCAACACGCGATCTTGTGCATGATGCCCCCGAGGCACTTATGGCGGCGTGTGAGCAAGAACTCGCCAGCCAGGTAAGTCCGGAATTTCTGCAATGCCAGATAGAAGTTGGAACGCGGGTCTGTCAAAACATAACAGAGGCCAAGCAAGACCTTGCGCGATTAAGATGCACAATAGCGCGGTTGGCAGGTGAATATGGGTTGGCGCCGATTGCCGCTTCTACCCATCCTTTTGCCTTATGGAAGGACCAGCATCACACCGATAAAGAGCGCTACAATCTGTTGGCCAAGGATCTTCAGGTGGTTGTCAGGCGGATGCTGATTTGCGGCATGCATGTTCATGTGGCAATTGAGGATGAGGCCTCGCGCATCGATATTTTCAATCAGTTGACCTACTTCCTGCCGCATCTTTTGGCTTTGACGACGTCTTCACCCTTTTGGCAGGGTATTGATACCGGATTAAATTCTTATCGCCTGATCGTGTTTGACGGCTTGCCACGCACCGGGTTGCCGCCGGAGTTTGACAGTTACCCGGCCTATGAGCGCACCACCGATTTGTTGATGAAAACCGGTCTGATTGAAGATCGCACAAAACTGTGGTGGGATTTAAGACCGAGTACGCGGTTTCCTACGCTGGAAATGCGCATCTGCGATGTGTGTACGCGGATTGATGACGCAATCGCTGTTGCCAGTCTGTACGTTTGCCTGTGCCGGATGTTGTACCGGTTGCGGCGCAATAACCTGCGGTGGCGGAGTTATTCGCGTTTTTTGATTAACGAGAACCGCTGGCGGGCTCAACGCTATGGCGTTGAAGAAGGGTTGATAGATTTCGGGCTGGGCGAAATTGTCGGTTATCAACAGCTGCTCGAAGAGCTGATTGACCTGGTAAGAGAGGATGCAGAGTTTTTTGGCTGCACGGACGCGCTTGAACATTGCCGCACGATTGTCCAACGCGGCACCAGCGCCTCGCGTCAAAGACAGAAATATAGTGATGCGGTCACAAATGGCGCTACTCCTCAAGAAGCCTTGCAGGAGGTTGTCGATACTTTGATTTGCGAGACAGTCGCTGACTGCGGACTTTGATCGTAACTGACTAGAAGGGTGGTCGCCCAAAGCTTGCCATTCACCGTCATACCGCTTAATGAAACTGGAGATTGGCAAGAAGCGGGAGCAATTCGGGCGTGAGTGATCTCAATAAAATTTTTGCGGGCCTTGGCACTACCGTTTTTACGGTTATGTCTAATCTGGCTGTTGAGCATGAGGCGATAAATCTCGGGCAGGGATTTCCCGATATTGATGGTCCGGAGGAAATTCGGCAAAAAGCCGCATCGGTATTGCTCAACGGTCCTAATCAATATGCGCCAATGCAAGGTATTCCCGAATTGCGTAAAGCCGTGGCCGCTGACAATTCACGCCACTATGATTTGCAGGTTGACTGGCAAACCGAAGTTCTTGTTACCTCTGGCGCCACCCAGGCTTTAACAGTTAGCATGTTGGGCCTGTTGAACCCCGGCGATGAAGTGGTGGTGATAGAACCGTTTTACGATTGTTATCTGCCGCTGATTGAACGCGCTGGCGCAATTCCAAAAGTTGTCTCCCTGACGCCGCCAGAATGGCAACTGTCGGAACAGGAATTGCGGGCTGCGTTTTCCGATAAAACAAAACTCCTCCTGCTTAACTCGCCGATGAACCCGACGGGCAAGGTTTTTACCCGGACTGAACTGGAAATGATTGCCCGGGTGGTAATCGAGCACGACGCTTATGCACTTTGTGACGAGGTTTATGAACACCTTACTTTCGGTGATCATAAACATATTCCTCTGATGAGCCTGCCGGGCATGCGCGAGCGCTGTCTGCGTATCGGATCAGCCGGTAAGACCTTTTCGTTAACCGGCTGGAAAATAGGGTATAT
>JAJFHR010000441.1 GCA_021775515.1 Hyphomicrobiales bacterium
CTAAAAGAACACGTGTAGTTGAAAACCCGACCCGTTTTTAGCCGCTGGCAATATATTCGCGCATCGCATCCGCTTCTAGCTGCGCTTCTGCAATACGCATTTTCACAACATCGCCAATTGAAATTATACCATCTAGCTTACCGTCGTTCACTACGGGCAAATGGCGAAAGCGGCCTTGGGTCATTTTGCCCATGAGGTCACTTGTTGTTTCTTCGTCATGACAGGTTATTACATTTTGCGTCATATGATTTGACACCGGTCGCAACAAAACTTCCGCGCCGTTTTTTGCAATGGCATTGACAATATCACGTTCAGAAATAATGCCGCTTACCGCGCCACCATCGTCCGTTACAATAATTGCCCCGATCTTTTGCGCTGAAAGAGAGCGCGCAACATCAAGAAGATCGGCAGTTGATGAGATGGTAGTTACATCACGGCCTTTGCCTGCCAATATCGTTGCAACGTTCATAAATTTCCTCCCGTTTTTGGCCAATGGCGCACGTCTCCCCATTTAGCCCGCTATCCCAAGTCCCCCGCTAAGAACCCGTCCTCTGTAAACCTTGTGTATCTGTTAGAGCAAACCATTCGCATGTTGTGATGAAATGATGCGCTAAGAATCATTACCTTGACAAGCTTTGTTTACACCACAGCTTATTTACTCAAACTTTTTGCAATCTTTCGCACAGGCAAACAGATTTGTGAATTGGTTCAAAATACTACCGTAATATTCCCCTCAACCTACTATCAATTGGTATTCAGCGATCACACAATAATTGTTAAGCGGCATGCTTATAGGTGTAAATATTACCGATACCCGCCATAAACCGCCATTTATAATACCTATATTTCACTTGATTTCCAAACAATAGAATTCCTTAACACTGCTGCGTGTATTATTCTTGCACCATATTTTGGGGGTTGAAATAACATGCAGCATTTTGATTATATTGTGATCGGTTCGGGACCGGCAGGCCGCCGCGCCGCCATCCAGGCAGCGAAAATACACAAAAAGGTTCTGGTGGTCGACAAAGGCCATCGTGTCGGTGGTGTTTCTGTACACACCGGTACCATCCCCTCCAAGACCTTACGCGAGACAGTGCTGAACCTTTCCGGCTGGCGCGAGCGTGGGTTTTACGGGCGCTCCTACAGAGTAAAAGAAGACCTTACAGCGAAAGATCTTCTGACCCGATTGCATATGACATTGGATCATGAGGTCGAGGTGCTGGAACATCAATTCAAGCGCAACCATGTGCATACTTTGCATGGTGAAGCCCGTTTTCTTGATCCCCACACCATCAAGGTTACCGCGGAAAGTGGAGAAGAAACCCAATTCACCGCTGAAAAGTTTCTCCTGGCCGTGGGAACAAAGCCGTTCCGGCCTGAATATATTCCGTTTAACGGCAAAACCATCGTGGACAGCGACGAAATTCTGGACCTCTCGTATTTGCCGCGCTCAATGGTAGTTATTGGTGCCGGTGTAATTGGAATCGAATATGCCACTATCTTTAATGCCCTCGATGTCGCCGTCACGGTGATTGAACCCAGGCGCAGTTTTCTTGATTTTATTGATCGCGAACTAATCGACGTTTTTACCAATCACCTTCGAGATCGTGGTGTGTTGATGCGTCTGGGTGCCAAGGCATCGAGCGTTGAGCAAAAGGAAAATTGCTGTGAGGTAGCCCTTGAGGACGGCCGGCTCGTGCGGGCTGATCTTGTGCTGTTTGCGGCAGGCCGTATGGGATCGACAGATAAACTCAGCCTGGAAAATTGCGGTCTTGAAGTTGACCATCGCGGCCGTATAACCGCAGATCCGCAGACTTTCCAGTGTGAAGTTCCTCACATATATGCCGCCGGTGATGTGGTAGGTTTTCCAAGCCTCGCCTCTACGTCGATGGAACAAGGACGTATCGCTGCCTGCCATGCCTTTGGACATCAAGCTCACAAGCCCCCGGAATATTTTCCTTACGGCATCTATTCGGTGCCGGAAATTTCAACTATCGGCATGAACGAAGAGGAATTGCAGGAAAAGAAAATTCCTTACGAGACCGGCATCGCCCGTTTTAGGGAAACTTCTCGCGGCCATATTCTTGGTATTGATTCCGGTATGATGAAAATGCTGTTCTCGCTGAAAACCCGTAAACTTCTGGGTGTGCATATAGTTGGCGAAGGGGCAACCGAACTAATTCACATCGGACAGGCCGTTCTCAATCTGGGAGGCACGCTAGAATATTTTGTTGAAAATACGTTCAACTACCCGACTTTGGCGGAAGCCTACAAAATAGCAGCTCTTGACGCCTGGAACCGAATGCCGGTTATGGCCCCCGAGGTTCCTTGCCAACAGGATCAAAATAAGGGAAAAGCAGCAGTCCGGCTAGAAATCCGCCGAGATGAGCTTCCCAAGCTATCTGCGAGCCTGAGCCGCTGATATCGATAATCCCGACGCCGAATATGAAGTTCACGCCAACCCATACGGCGATGAATATCAGAACACGAGGATTGCTCAACACCTGAGATAACGGTTCTGCCGGACTGAAATAACGATGGCTTTCCCTAATTCCAATCGGCACGATTGTCGGCCCTGACATGGCAAAACGGATGACAGCGGCCATATACCCGGAAATTGCAGCAGAAGCGCCGACCACGGGAACAAGCTCGCCCCAGTAAATTACCAGATGCAAAGCTGCACCGGCCGCCGCCAATACCAGGCTGAAGACAACAAAACTGGTTGCCCCCAGGCGCCAGGCCAGCGGTGAGCCGAACGCCAGCATCCACAAGCTGTTAAGCGTCAAATGCGCCCAATTACCGTGTAGAAACATATAGGTGAAAAACGACCAGAAATCCGCCAATCCCCCACCAGGCAAAAAACTTCCCTGCCCGTTCGCCAAGGCCGCATATCTTTGCGGAATAAACGCAAAGGTCAAAACAATTTCCAAATCCATCTGGGCAGAAACAAATTCACGCAGAAGGTGAACGACAAAAAACATGCCGAGCATGACAATGACAACGCGCGGGACATTAAAAATGGGAGGATTTTGTTCCAAGAAGAATACCGATTATCTGATTAGCTGCAAAAGCGTGCTTTTACTCTTCAATTGTGGCAACACAATACCCGCCTAAGGCTTAAACAAACCCTAT
>JAJFHR010000442.1 GCA_021775515.1 Hyphomicrobiales bacterium
GCGGCGCTACAACTTCGTGGTTCATGGGCCTGGCCGCATAAGCGCATGCCTTGGGACAAAGGTTTGATGCGGCCAGACATTGCCTGGGTCCGGTTCATGCAATCAGATGCAATGGCTGGTGGAATTTCAGACCAGGCCGTGAGTTGTGACAGTGAGAGTTTTTTAAATGACGTGCGGTGGCCTTGAACTGACATGATGGGTATCCCGGTGCTGTGGTTTTAGGGGTGTGACGCGGTTAATTCTGGTTTTGCTCGCGAATAAATTCATAAATCCGGGTGAAATCGGTGCCGGGTTCGAAACTGTCGGTGCCGCTTTGCCAAATTTTGGACACGGTCGCACCGATTGAAGAGGGCGTATCTGCCTTATGAACCTCGTTGATATAAAGCTGAACATCCTTGTTTAAATGTTCTGTAAAAAATCCAGCATCGTAAGTACCGGTCAAGATGCGTTGGGGAAACTTATCGCGCGAAGCAGTGTTTTGACCGGTTGATACATTGACCACATCTAAAATGGTTTTCATATCAAGGTCATGCGACAGCCCAAATAATACGGCTTCCGATGTTGCTGCCATGGCGGTGGCGGATAAAAAATTGTTCAGGAGTTTTAGCGCTTGTCCCTGACCGGGTTGGTCACCGACATGAAAGGGATTGCCGCAAAAGGCGTCGATTATTGCCCGGTGACGGAGAAATTCAGCTTTTGAGCCAGCCCAGATAAGGGTAATGGTGCCGGCAATTGCGCCAGACTGGCCGCCGCTGACCGGGGCATCAACATAATCAATACCGGCATTTTTCAGCGTATCGGCGGCGATGTGGGCAGCTTCGGGGCCGATCGTGGATAGATCAATGATTAAGGTGCACCGTCGATCCGCGATGTTGGCGATTTCCGTGGCAACTGACTGCACGATTGGCCCGTTGGGCAGGGACAGAAAAATTGTCTCCGCCCGCTTTACAACCTCTGCAAGCGAGGTTGCCGCATGGCCGTTTGCAGGGGTTCTCTGGGCGGTTCCGGCATTGTCATAACAAATGATCTCAAAGCCCGCTTTGGCGATATTGGCGGCCATCGGGTTGCCCATCTGGCCGAGACCAACGAACCCTACAACAGGGGATTTGTCGGGCATATTGTGTCTCCCTAATATTTTTGTGATCAAAGTATCGCGCCAACTTGATGATCAGCGCAAGGTCGTGTTGAAATTTTTCCGTTTTTTCACACTGAGCTGTGTTCCAGGCACTGTTGTTGTTGTGTTTTTCGTCTATGCTCTAACGGTTCATAATGACTTCCTCCAACTGTTTTACAGCGAAAGTGGCGACGTGGATTCAGACCGTTTTTTGCGGAATAATGCGGCGTGGTTAGGGGCCGGTATTCTTATTGCGTTCTCTTCAAGTTTTGGTCAAACCTATTTTATAGCGCTGTTTGCCGAGCCCTTGCGTGTAGAGTTTTCGCTTAGTCACGGAGAATGGGGCAGCCTTTATACAGTGGCGACGTTTTGTTCAGCACTCGCACTTGTTCAATTTGGCAAAGCCGCCGATCTCTTGCGGGTGCGTTCGCTTGCCCTGATCATTTTAGCAGGTTTGGTGGTTTTAGCCGTGGCGATGGCCAAGGTGAATTCAGTTGTTTTGTTGGCAGGAATTATTTTCGGGCTGCGATTTTGCGGACAGGGGATGATGACGCATATCGCGATTACCGCCATGGGGAGATGGTTTACCCGCCGCCGTGGACGCGCCGTTGCCGTCGCCTCGCTGGGGTTTCCCATTGGCGAGGCTGCCTTACCGGCAATTGCGGTAGGCCTTATGGCTGCTGTTGGCTGGCGGGATACCTGGCTTATCGTTGCTGCACTATTGGTTGTTGTTGTAGCACCGGTGATTTTCTTTTTGCTCCGGCATGAACGAAAGCCTGGCGATGATTCTCATGATTTTGACGCCAGTGGCATGCAAAATCGCCACTGGTCACGGAGTGAAGTTATAAAACACTGGTTTTTCTGGGCCCTTGCGCCCGGTCTTATGGCCTCGCCTTTTATCTCCACCGCACTTTTCTTTCACCAGGTACATATTGTGGAAACCAAGGGCTGGACGATGGCTGGATATGTGCTTGCCTTTCCGGTTTATTCCGCCAGTTCCTTGTTGTTCTCGTTTGTTTGCGGTGCAGCTGTGGACCGGTATGGAAGTATCGGGTTGTTGCGGGTATTTCTGCTGCCCTTGTCGGTGGCATTAATTGTTCTGGGCATGGCTGAACCTTTGTGGATGGCATTTCTGTATATGGCTTTGTTGGGGATGACGAACGGTGCGGCTGTAGCTCTTGTGGGAACACTATGGGCTGAGTTTTACGGCACGAAGCATCTTGGTGCCATTAGAGCAATTGCGGTGGCGATGATGGTTTTTGGGACATCTCTGGGCCCGGGCGTTACCGGCGCCTTGATTGATTTGGGTATTGGTATTGAAACGCAATTTTTCTGGATGGCCGCCTATACTGTTGCGATTTCTTTCATGTTTGTTTTTGTTGCACGTAAAATTATTGATGAGCGCGCCATGGTTTGAACAAACCGGTTGGTGAAATTGAGGAGAGCTTGATGCGCATTTTGATACTGCCCGGCGATGGCATTGGTCCCGAAATTGTTGAGGCCGGGGTTGGTGTTCTTTCGGCTGTAAACGCTTCTTCCAATCTGGGTTTGCACCTGGATAATGATGTTGTCGGCTTTGCCAGTTTGGAGAAATATGGCACGACCCTGCGCGACGGGCTTCTCGATAAAGCCCGCAGCTATGACGGTATTATTCTGGGGCCGCAATCCAATATGGATTATCCTCCGGTTGCACTAGGGGGCCGTGGAATATCAGCGGCATTTCGGGTTCAGCTTGACCTTTATGCCAACGTAAGGCCGGCGCGCAGCCGCCCGTTTTTGCCGACCTATAAACCTATGGATCTGGTTTTTATGCGCGAGGCAACGGAAGGGTTTTATCCCGACAGGAATATGTATGAAGGTCAGGGCGAATTTATGCCAACGCCTGATACGGCCTTATCGATGCGAAAAATTACCGCGTTTGCCTGCGAACGTATTGCGCGGCGGGCGTTTGAACTTGCCGTCAAGAGGCGCAAGAAAGTTACGGCTGTGACAAAAGTAAATGTGTTGAAATTAACTGACGGCCTGTTTTTAGACCAGGTTCGAAAAGTGGCTGCGGAGTTTCCCGATGTGGAAGTTGAAGAAGTTCTGGTCGATGCGATGGCCGCTTTGCTGGTGCGCCAGCCTGAGCACTACGACGTGATTGTTACAACCAACTTTTATGGCGATATTCTGTCTGATCTGGCCAGTGAACTTTCAGGTGGCCTGGGGCTGGCCGGTTCCATCATGGCCGGTGATAGCCTTTGTGCTGCACAGGCGCAACATGGCTCAGCGCCTGATATTGCCGGTCAGGACAAGGCAAACCCCTCATCGATGATCCTGTCCATCGCCATGTTATTGAAGTGGATGGGCGATTATCATCACAAACCTGAATTTCGAGCGGCGGGGGACAGAATAGATTTAGCCGTTGATAAAATCCTCGAAAACCCGGCCACACGCACAGCCGATCTTGGCGGCGCTTTGGGCACAAAGGCCTTTGGTCAAAAGGTGGCCGAGCTTGTCAGCAATGCCTGATGGGCCATATCCGCCTATCTGGAACAGGCCCAGGCTCTTATGGTGCAATTGTAGGAATTCCTGCGGCAATATCGCAAGGCAAGGCGTTGCGCCCGTCCCTTGGTTGGCGCATATCCCCAGCCCCAGCCGTTATCGCTTCCAGCGGCTATGGCACCGCAGGAATTGTAGAAGGTCTTAATAACGGTACAATCTCCCTTGCAGCCCCGACTGGCGCGCCTCCAGGCACGATTTTGTGAGCGCTGGCCATAAGAATAGCCCCAGGCTCCACCAGGGCCAAACCCAACTGCGCCCCAGCAGTTTCGGGAACCGCAATCGCCAGCTTGTGCGTGATTGGCAGGTACAAGAAAAAACAAACCGAGACCTAAACTTGCCAAGGCGAAAATTTTGAAGATTATTGTCATTTGATCATGCTCCCCGATGATGCTGATGTTAACGTCATATTTTACCGCTCGGATGCGGTCAATTATCGTCTCCCCAGATTATAAGATTATCATGAAACATGATAAATGTCCTGTTTTGCACATGCAGAGATATCAGTTGTTTCGCCGCTAGCCCAAATGGGATAGGTTAGGAACATTCCGAGGGGTGTTCCGAATTATCGGAGCTGAGATTCCGTCATGGTGGCGGTGAACCCTAAAAACCTGATCCGGGTCATGCTGGCGGAGGGACGGAAACCTTTGACCTTACATGCTCGGATTTCCTGTTTGTTCGCGATTGGGAGATCCACATGAATATTCACAAACCATCTGACCAAATGGTCAACCCGAAAGTTACGACCGGGCCCTTGCCTGCGTCAAAAAAAGTCTACACGCAAAGCACAATAGACCCGGATGTGACAGTTCCGCACCGGGAAATTGCCCTGCATCCGAGTTCGGGTGATGAACCGGTTCGCATATATGATACCTCCGGGGTTTATACCGACCCTGATGTTGAAATTGATCTTGAGCGCGGTTTGCCGAGAAAACGCGAAAATTGGGTTCTTGAGCGCGGAGATGTCGAGGCCTATCAGGGCCGTGAGGTAAAGCCTGAAGATAATGGCAATGTTGGTGAAAAACATCTTGCCCGGGAATTTCCCACCAAACATCAACCTTACCGCGCGGTTGACGGCAAGGCTGTTACCCAGCTTGAATATGCCCGTCAGGGGATTATCACCAAGGAAATGATCTATATCGCTGAGCGCGAAAATCTGGGCCGGGCACAAGCATTGGAAAAAGCTGCCGAGCGGGTGGCTGACGGTGAAAGTTTCGGCGCCAGTATTCCCGAATTTGTCACCCCGGAATTTGTGCGT
>JAJFHR010000443.1 GCA_021775515.1 Hyphomicrobiales bacterium
CAGATGCAGCAGGGCGCCTCCCGGAATGATGCGCTTGTCGAAAGCCTGCGGATTAATTTTGGCCCGGTGTTTCTCACCAGTTTGACCACCATAATCGGTTTCATGAGCCTCAACTTTTCCGATGCGCCTCCGTTCCGCGACTTTGGCAATATTACGGCGGTTGGTGTGGCAGCAGCCTGGGTCTACTCTATTTTCATGTTGCCTGCATTGATGGCGGTTCTTCCCCTTCGCATCAAACAGAAACCGGTGAGTAGTGTGAATTTTATGGACCGGCTTGCCGATTTTGTAATTCGCCGCCGCAAACCGGTATTTTTTGCCATGGCAACCCTGTCTCTTGGCCTTGTCGCCATGATTCCGAAAATTGAATTAAACGATCAATTTGTCCGCTATTTTGACGAAAGCTTGACCTTTAGAAGCGATACGGAATTTGCCAACAAAAACCTGCCGGGAATGTATCCGGTCAATTGGTCGCTGCCCGCCGACAAAAATGGCGGCATTTCAGATCCAGAATACCTCAAGAAGGTAGAAAGCTTTGCCAACTGGCTGCGCGGCCAGCGCGAAGTCACCCATGTGGTTTCGCTGACAGATGTGTTTAAGCGGCTTAACAAAAATATGCATGCTGATGATGAGAGTTTCTACCGTCTTCCAGACAACCGCAATCTGGCGGCGCAATATTTACTGTTGTTCGAAATGTCCCTGCCATACGGACTTGATCTCAACAATCAGATCAATGTGGACAAATCTTCTTTGCGCTTAATTGTGACACTGAAAGATATCACCACGGTCGAATTGCGCGAATTGAGTAAGCGGGCAAGTGAATGGTTGGATAAGAATTTCCCCAGTGCAGCAAGTGCTGACGCCACCAGCGCCTTTGTTATGTTTGCCAATATTTCCAAAAGAAACATTGAAGGCATGTTGACCGGAACCTTTTTTGCTTTTCTCCTGATTGGCGCAACCTTGATGATTGCTTTGAAGAGCTTAAAACTTGGATTTGTCAGTCTGGTGCCAAATCTTATTCCAGCCGCCATGGCCTATGGTGTGTGGTCGATTTTTGTCGGCCAGGTCGGTCTTGCTTCAGCGGTAACAACGGCCACAAGTCTCGGCATCATTGTTGATGCAACGGTGCATTTTCTCAGCAAATATGTGCGAGGCCGCCGCGCCAACGGTCTGGAGCCAGAACAAGCGATCCGATATGCCTTTTCTACCGTCGGAACGGCGTTATGGGTAACCTCTGCCATCTTGATTGTCGGATTTAGCGTGTTGGCTTTCTCGACCTTCAAGATCAATGGCGATATGGGGTTATTGACCGCGCTTGCTATCGCCATGGCCTTGCTGGCGGACTTCCTGCTGCTGCCGACAATTCTGCTCATGGTTGAGAGGAAAAAACAAAGGGCCAACACCTGTTCACCTGATCAACAACCTGCGCTCGCGTAACTCGAATTTTGGAATAATACACATGAATAGACTAATCGGCTTTTCATCAATACTGCTGTCTTCGGCCCTGCTCTTGAGTACGGGACTTCAAGCTCAAACCGCTCAGGAAAAAGGTCTGGCCATCGCCAAGGAACTCGACCGCCGCGACCTTGGTTGGACGGATAGTAAAACCTCCTTGAAAATGGTCTTGAAAAACCGTCAGGGCCAGACCAGCACCCGCCAGTTGCGTAATATTTCATATGAGGTTAATGCTCCGGGGCTGGGCGATAAAAGTATGGTCATTTTCGACAGCCCCGGCGACATTGAGGGCACCGCCTTATTGTCCTATACAAAAATTACCAAACCGGATGATCAATGGCTTTTTCTGCCGGCCATCAAACGCATTAAACGAATTTCATCGGCCAATAAATCCGGCCCCTTTGTCGGCAGCGAGTTTGCCTATGAGGATCTTCTGAGCAATGAGGTTGAGCGTTATCGCTACAAGTGGATTAAGGACACCGCCTGCGGAAAACTGACCTGCTTCGTGGTCGAGCGTTACCCGGTTTACAAAAATTCCGGGTACACCCGCCAGGTCGTTTGGATTGATCAGAAGGAATACCGTGTATTAAGGGTGGATTTTTATGATCGCAAAAAATCACTGCTCAAAACTTTGAAATTGAGGAGCTACAAAAAGTATCTCGGCAAACACTGGCGGGCGCTTAAGCAACAGATGCAAAATCACCAGACCGGAAAATCAACTTCTCTTACATTTGCGGGTTTTAAGTTTAAATCCGGTCTGCAAGATGGTGATTTTACACCGGCCAGGCTCAAGCGGGCGCGATAATCGCGTCAGTAGACAGACCTTGAAAGTTGCCAGGGGTGTAAATGGTGCATCAATCCTTACGATTTTATTTGGCGGCGATGATCCTATTTGCCGGAACGTTGCCGCAATCTGTTCTGGCGGCAGAACATGTTGCCTCACCGGCGCCGGTGGAAAAATCCCCGGGTGCAGCCCCTGGTGATATTTCACCACCGCAACCGGTTGCACCCTCCGATGAAAAGCCGGATCCGGCCAACGAAAAAACTCCTGACATAGAGGTAGAGCCGGCGTTGAGTTCCAAGGTTGATGTTAAGATTGATCCTGATGCCGGTGCGGATGACGATGTCAAGTTGGATACCGATGTGAAGGTTGATGATGAATGGGATGATATTGAGGCGATAGAAGCGCCGAGCAAAACAGAAACAACGGCAAAAACCGACGATGACGCCGATGTCGAATGGGATGATGATGACCCCGAGACCGACAAAACAACCGCTGAAGATAAGCCCAAGGGACCGTTATCAATCTCCGGCGTAATTGCCGCAGAATTCAGAGTTTTTCCTTATAATCCGGGGTTTGCGGATCAGAAAAAATCCACCCTGTCACCTGGGCTCATCATTGAGCCGGAAATAATTTATAAGTGGAACAACGACAAAACCCGCCTGACGGTTAAGCCCTACGTGCTTTTGGATGCAGATGACGATAACCGCACGTATTTTGATGTGCGCGAGGCCAACATCCTCCACCAGGGCCAAGGTTGGGACATATTGTTCGGCATCAGCAAAGTATTCTGGGGGGTCGCCGAATCCCGCCACCTCGTTGACATTATCAATCAGACAGACGGTGTGGTCGATATCGACAATGAAGACAAACTTGGCCAGCCCATGATCACCCTCACCATCGAACGCGACTGGGGGGCGGTGAGCATGTTTGTCTTGCCGGGATTTAGAAAACGCTCCTTCCCGGGCGATAAAAACCGCCTTCGCGGGCCTTTGCCCATCGCTGACGACAACCCCAGTTTTGAAGCCCGGTCTGGCAAGCGCCATGTCGACTATGCGGCGCGCTGGTCAAAGACCATTGGGGATTGGGACTTGGGCGTATCGCATTTTTACGGCACCAGTCGTGAACCGCGCCTCTTGCCGTCTGTTCGCGCCGATGGTCAGGCAGTTTTGTTCCCGCGTTATGATCTAATCAACCAGACCGGTCTCGACGTTCAATATACCAATGGTGCCTGGCTGTGGAAACTCGAAGCTATTTCGCGCAGCGGCCAGGGCAAGAGGTTTTATGCAGCCGTAGGCGGTTTTGAATATACCGAATATCAGATCTTCGATAGCTCCGCCGATCTCGGTTTCCTGATGGAATTTCAATATGACGGCCGCAAAAACATTGATGCGCCAGTTACATTCAACGATAACGATCTGTTCTTGGCCACTCGTCTTGCCCTCAATGACGAAGCCGATACCACAATGCTGGCGGGACCGGTGATTGATGTGGAAACCGGGGCAACTTTTGTCGCGGTCGAAGCTGAACGCCGCATTGGCGCCAACTGGAAAGTGGATTTGGAGTGGCGTTTTTCTTTTTTCATACCCGACAACGATCTTGCCGCCGGTTTCCGCAAGGATGATGTTTTGACCCTACGGCTTAATCGCTACTTTTAATCCGGTCTCAACCCGTCCTAGTTTTTAATCTGATAACCGGTCTTAAATATCCACCAGACCAGAGTGAGGCAGATGCATAAAAACAAACTGATCATTGCCAGACTTAAGCCCACACTGACGTCCGCAACTTCATAAAAGCTCCAGCGAAACCCACTGACCAGATAGAGCACCGGATTAAACAGCGTCACCTTTTGCCAAAAAGGCGGCAACATATCTACCGAATAAAAGCTGCCGCCAAGAAAAGTCAAAGGCATCACGACCAGCAGCGGAATAAGCTGCAACTTTTCGAAATTATCCGCCCAAATGCCAATGACAAAGCCAAACAGGCTGAAAGTCACGCCGGTTAAAACCAGAAAAAGCGCCATCCAGTACGGATGGGCGATTTCAAACGGCACAAACAGTCTTGCCGTGGCCAATATTATGAGGCCCAAAACGATTGATTTTGTTGCAGCCGCTCCAACATATCCCAAGGCAATTTCATAGAAGGATACCGGAGCAGATAAAAGCTCATAGATAGTTCCCATGAATTTCGGGAAAAATATGCTGAATGAAGCATTTGAAATGCTCTGTGTCAGCAATGACAGCATGATCAGTCCCGGCACGATAAAGGCACCATAAACGATACCGTCAATATCGGATATCCGCGAGCCGATAGCGGCGCCAAATACGACAAAATACAAGGAGGTGGAAATAACAGGCGATACCACGCTTTGAAATATCGTCCGCAAAGTGCGCGCAATTTCAAACCTGTAAATCGCCATAACTGCGTAATAATTCATTCCGGTTCATCTTTAACGAGGGTGACAAAAATATCTTCAAGGGAGCTTTGCGTGGTCTTGAGATCCTTAAGCCTGATCCCAGTTTCATTTAGCTGGCTGAGCAATGAGGTAATCCCGGTTCGCTCGGCATGAATATCATAGGTAAAAGTTATTAACCTGCCATCCTGGGAAAGCTCCAGGTTGTAGGGTCGAAATTCTGCAGGAAGCTGATCCAGGCTTTGTTGCAATTCCAGAGTTAACTGTTTTTTTCCAAGCTTGCGCATGAGTTCGGTCTTTTCTTCAATCACTACAATTTCACCATGATTGATGACACCCACCCGGTCGGCGATTTCTTCTGCTTCTTCAATGTAGTGAGTGGTCAAGATGATAGTGACGCCCGAATTCCTCAATTCTTTGACCAGGTGCCACATATCCTTGCGCAGTTCCACATCAACACCTGCTGTAGGCTCATCTAAAAATAGTATTTCAGGTTCATGCGCCAAGGCTTTGCCGATCATCACACGGCGCTTCATCCCACCTGAGAGCTCCCTGATTTTACTGTCTTTTTTGTCCCACAAAGATAAATCCCGCAAAACCTTTTCAAGATGTTTAGGATTTGCCTTTTTGCCAAATAACCCGCGGGAAAATCTTAGCGTTCCCCACGCGGTTTCAAAAGCATCTGTCGTTAGTTCCTGTGGCACCAGGCCAATCATTTTGCGGGTCTGGCGATAATCTTTGATGATATCGTGGCCGTTCACTGTAACCGTGCCTTCTGTGGGGTTGACGATCCCGCAGATGATGCTGATGAGGGTGGTTTTTCCAGCACCATTGGGCCCCAGTAATGCCAGTATTTCACCTTGTTTAATATCCAGGTTGACATTCTTGAGAGCGACAAAGCCGGAGGCATATGTCTTTGACAGATTTGAAACTGAGATCAGCGGGCACATGGGCGGAGGTACTTGCGAGTTTGAAAAGGACTCACAAACTAACCGCAATTGGCTTGCAGTGAAAGTGCTGAAAACCACTCAAAGTGATTTAAATGTATGAATAATCTCCCTTCCTTCTGGTTATCGCCACTCGTCGGGAAACTTTCCGGAGGATTATCAAAAACCAGCTAAAAAGGCAGCTTAACCGCTGTTACGCAAACCAGCCGAAATACCGTTAATCGTTAATTGTATGCCGGTAAGAATTTTCGCGCTGCGCTGGTTTTCCCGATAGTGTTTCAAGAGGTTGACCTGGAGATGGTTCAGCGGGTCAAGATAGGGGAACCGGTTGAGTATGGAACGGTCGAGCAGGGGATTGCTCTGTAAAAGCCTGTCCTGCTCGGTGATGTCGAGCAGCGCTTTGATGGTGCGTCTGCGTTCTAGCCGGATGCGCCCGAATATCTCTTTTCTCAGCTCCTTGTTTTCGACCAGATCGGCATAACGCGAGGCAATGGCAATACTGCTTTTGGCCAGCACCATATCCATGTTGGACAATTGGGTGCGAAAGAAAGGCCATTCCCGGTTAAGCTCACGCAGGAAGGCCAAACCTTTGTCCGGGTTGGCAGCCAGCCAGTTTTCCACCGCTGTGCCAAAGCCATACCATCCAGGCAACATCAAGCGGCACTGCGCCCAACTGAACACCCAGGGAATAGCCCTGAGATCTTCAATTTTCTTGGTTTTTTTTCGTGATGCCGGGCGTGAGCCGATATTTAAGGTCGCAATTTCGTTGATGACGGTTGATGACCAGAAATAATCTTCAAACCCATCGGTTTCGTAAACCAGGCTACGATAGGCCTTATAGGCTTGATCCGAAAGCTCCTCCATGGCGAGGTGATAATCTTCAGGCGGTGTTTGTTCGCCGGACTTTAACAGGGTTGCCTCCAAAGTGGCTGAAGCAAGTATTTCCAAATTGCGGCGCCCGACGTTGGGATGAGTATATTTACTTGAAATTATCTCGCCTTGCTCGGTTACCCGTAACTGCCCGCTTACCGCGCCGGCTGGTTGCGCCAAAATTGCATCATAACTCGGTCCGCCACCCCGGCCGACGCTGCCGCCGCGGCCATGAAACAGGCGAAGATTGACACCATGGCGTTGCAACACATCAATCAGACCTATTTCAGCCTTGTGCAGCTCCCAGCCCGAGGTAACATAACCGCCGTCTTTGTTGCTGTCTGAATAACCGAGCATAACCTCTTGAATACCGCTGCAACTATCTACCAGACGGCGGTATTGCGGTATGCTCAACAGCGCATCCATAATGCCGGTGCAAATACGCAAATCGGGAATGGTTTCAAACAATGGTACAATGTGGATGGCACTGGCGCCTTCAGGGCTGACGATGCCCACCTCCTTGAGAAGAACTGCTACTTCCAGCAGGTCGGAAACACTTTGCGTATTGGAAATTATGCAGGTTGGAATTGATGAGGGCCCATAGAGATCATGGACCTGTGCTGCTGCCTTGAGGATTTCCAGTTCCTTTTGTGTCCCCGGACTATAGGTCCAGAATGGCCGGATTAAGGAACGGGCCATAGAAAGTTCGTCCGTCAGCAGGCTGATCTTCTCCTGCTCGGTCAATTCGCCATAATTAGTGCCTGGCTTGACGGCTTCAAACAGCTCAGCAACTGTTGCCTCATGCACATCGGAGCCTTGTCGAAGATCTAGGCTGGCCAGATGAAATCCGAAACAATCCACTGCCCGCCTCAATTGACGCAGGCGGCCTTCTGTCAGAGCCGCAGACCCGTTTTCCAGCAACGAATGATGAACAATATCAAGATCGGTCAGAAAATCTTCGTGCCTGCGATAAGGTTCCGCTTCACCGACGGGATGACGAGGGGCTGAAACTGCATCCAGTTTGGTCAGGGTTGCAGCCAAACGGGCGTAGATTCCTGAAATAGCTAACCGGTATGGCTCTTCTTTGCGGTGAGGAGAGCGGTCGGGTGAGCGCTTGGCAAGATTTTGTAAATCGCCAGATACGGTGACAAGGCGGCTTGTTAGCGAAAGTTCCCCACCCAGTTCGTGCAACTCTTCAAGATAAAACCGAAGTGCCCGGGTACTTTGCATCTGAAGAGTTTTTTTCAGAACTTCAGCCGTTACAAACGGGTTTCCGTCGCGGTCGCTTCCAATCCAGCCGCCAATGCGCAAAAACGAGGCAACGTCAATTGGGCCATCATCTGCAAATTCTTGGTTAAGCTGATCTTCAACAGAGGCATAAAATCGCGGAAGTTCACGCAAAAAAGTATAATCGTAGTAGGATAACCCGTTTGAAACTTCATCTAAAACATCAAGCTTAGTCTGGCGCAACAAATTGGTCTGCCACAGGGTTAAAACCGCGCGGCGCAATTGGGCATCACTTTCCTTTTTTTCATCCGGTGTCCACTTGCTGTGTTCACGATCAGCGAGGATATTGGAAATTTCCATTTCCCGTTTCATGGTGCTCTTGCGCCTCACCTCAGTCGGATGGGCGGTTAAGACGGGCGATACCAATGCCTCAGCAAAAAATGATTGCAATTGCGCAGTCGAAATTCCTTCTGATTTTGCGCGCATTAACGCGTTTGCCATCGTGCCCGACCGCGGCGGAGACCCGGCCATGGCGTGGGCCCGCGTGCGTCTTATACGATGGTGGTCTTCGGCAATGTTGGCAAGATGAGAAAAATAACTGAAGGCCCTGAGAATTTTCACCGTCTGTTCGGGCGACAACGAATTTAGAATATTTTCCAGCTCTTCTTTAGCCGGTTCCTCATCGTCCTCGCGGTGAAAGCGGATTGAAGTTTGGCGAATATTTTCGACAATTGCGAAAATCTCGTCACCTTCCTGTTCACGTACTGCATCTCCGAGT
>JAJFHR010000444.1 GCA_021775515.1 Hyphomicrobiales bacterium
TTCGTCATTGTTATTCTGATCTTGATTTTGCACCACAATAGCACCTGAAAAAAGTGACAGAGAATTCTCAAATAGAAACTTTTAGCGTCGACGAAATAAGCGTTGGCGAACGCCTCGATCGGTTTTTGGCAATTCAGTTACCACAAACCAGCCGCTCGCGCTTCAAAGAGTTAATAAAGCAAGGCAACGTATCGCTACGCGGCGCCACGATAGAGGAGCCGAACTACCGGGTCAAATCGGGAGATACAATAACCGTAGATACGCCTGCTCCAGAACCGGCAATCCCAAAACCTGAAAACATTCCCCTCAATGTCGTTTTTGAAGACCAGCATCTCATTGTCATTGATAAGCCGCAAGGATTGGTGGTGCATCCGGCAGCTGGTAACTGGAGCGGCACGCTTGTTAATGCCCTCATCGCCCATTGTAAAGACACACTTTCCGGCATCGGCGGGGTAAAAAGACCGGGCATCGTCCATCGCCTGGATAAAGATACCAGCGGTCTCATGGTAGTTGCCAAAACAGATCAGGCGCACAAAGGCCTTGCGGATCAATTTGCCGCGCACGGAAAGGACGGTAAACTGGAAAGAGCCTATAAGGCGCTGGTCTGGTCGGCACCAACCCGCACCCGTGGCCACGTAGATGCACCGTTGGGACGCAAACCCAACAACAGGCTCAAACAGGCTATACTTAAGCACGGTGGCAAAGAGGCTGTAACTCATTATGAGGTATTGCAAAATTTCTTGAGCGATGAAAACGGACCGGTGTTGTGTTTGCTAAAATGTACGCTAGAGACCGGGCGAACCCACCAGATCAGGGTACATATGGCCCATATCGGCTGTCCGGTGATCGGTGATGACACCTATGGGTCCGGCTTCAAGACCCGCATCCATAAACTACCGGAAAAGGCTCAATCGCGGGTAAAAGCGTTAAAAAGACAGGCTTTACATGCTTATTTGATAGGGTTTGAACACCCGGTTACGGGTAAAACCATGAGATTTGAGAGCGATTTGCCATCTGATTTTTCAGCCGTGATCGATAGTCTCACTTAATCGTGTACCCTGCCTGGTTCTTGAATTTTTCACAAAAATTCCTATATCTTTAGGTAACAGTGTAACGTAATTACGCCTTTTTCGGGTCTTGGGGGAGTGTCTTCTGCGGCCTGAATATGTAAGAGCGTATTAAATTTTCGGGGGTAAAAACTCGTATGGCCAAATTGCCAACCCTTTCCACAGATGGCGGACTGACCCGTTATTTGCAGGAAATTAAACGTTTTCCGATGCTTGAGCCAAATGAAGAATACATGCTGGCCAAACGTTGGACCGAACATGAAGATACAGATGCCGCCCACAAGATGATCACCAGTCATTTACGCCTGGTGGCGAAAATAGCCATGGGTTACCGCGGTTATGGACTGCCGGTCTCTGAAGTCATCGCAGAAGGTAATATCGGCCTTATGCAGGCAGTAAAACGCTTTGACCCGGAAAGAGGCTTTCGCTTGGCCACTTATGCGATGTGGTGGATTAGAGCCTCTATCCAGGAGTTTATCCTGCGATCCTGGTCTCTGGTAAAAATGGGCACCACAGCCAGCCAGAAAAAGCTGTTTTTCAACCTCCGCCGGATGAAAGGCCAAATTCAGGCCTTGGAAGAAGGTGATTTAAGGCCGGATCAGGTCGAACTCATCGCCACCCGTCTGGGTGTCCCTGAAGCAGACGTGATCTCGATGAACCAGCGCCTTGGGGGCGATGCCTCCCTGAACGCTCCCATGCGCGCTGATTCAGAAGGTGGAGAATGGCTCGATTGGCTTGAGGACAAAACGGAAAATCAGGAAATAACCCTGGCCAAGTCAGAAGAAAACTCGCAGCGCTCAGCCATGCTGTCTAAAGCGCTTGATAATCTAAATGAACGTGAGCGGCGTATTTTCGAAGCCCGCCGATTGGAAGATGATCCCATGACGCTGGAACAATTAAGCCAGGAATTTGGCGTCAGCCGCGAACGTGTGCGCCAAATTGAGGTTCGCGCGTTTGAAAAAGTCCAGAAAGCTGTTCAAGCCTCCGCCTCCGCTCAAGCGGCAGAAAGAGCTCAGGCCGCAGCGGCTCTCTAACCCTACCTGCCTACGACGAACGCATTTATAGACACTTGGACAAACTCCAAGTGTCTGTTTTTTAGCTATTCTACCACCTTGCCTTTTTTATCGGTAAACACAACTTTCTCGTACCGTCCGGCCTGGCAGTGAAGAGCAATATCGGGATAGTTGCCTTCATCACGCATGTCGCGGCTGCCAACCTCCAGGACCACGGCTGGCTGGTCTGATTTGTTTTGAATACAATGACCATCTTCTATGCCGGCGGGAAAGCCTGCAACCATACCGGCGGCCAGCACTTGTTCGCCGCCATCCGTTACCAGCACCACTTCACCTGAGATAATATAGATAAACTCATCTTCGTGAGAGTGCCAATGGCGAATGGATGATGCCGAGCCTGGCGCAAGCTCGGTAAAATTAACGCCAAATTGTGACAAACCAAGTTCAGCTGTCAACGACCGTTTGGCACGCCCGAAAGTAGATCTATCAAACGGCGAAGGATAGGCCGTTGACGTTCGAGCGGGAATAGAGGTGGGATCAAGTGCCGGTTTATCGACCATATGAATTTCTCCAGGACATCAAATTCAATAATGATTTTTGAAGCAACAATAACATAAACGATCACGCGCCAGGAGCGTCGTCTAGAAGTCCTTGCACAGCCGCAGCGCGTCATAAATTGCAGCATGCACATTCCGGCTTGCCACTGCATCGCCGATGCGAAATAGCAGATACGCTCCATTTGCCTGTGAAGTTAAAGATTGCGGATGACCATTTATCAGCGCTTGATAATTCACCTCACCCCGGTTATACGATCCTGGCTTTAAATCAAAATAAAGCTCATCAAACGGCAAGGTTCCATGCTCAACCACCACTTGATCAACACTTCTGGTTTCGCTGGCAGAGGTATAATCACTGCCAATCACAGCGCAAAGAGAATTGCCGTCCCGCGTAACCGAAAGCAGCCGTGAGTTTATTGTTATTGTTACCCCCCGCTCCTTAAAAATACGGGCATACGGCACATGATTGAGGCCGCCAATTTCTGGAGCAAAAAATCGCTCCGGCGTAACAATCTCCAATTGAGATCCTGATTGTGCAATCATTTCAGCTGCCTGCAGTCCCGGATGAGCGCCATTGTCATCAAAGACCAAAACCTTTTCAGCCGGTTTTACTTCACTCGACAAAATATCCCAGGAGCTTAAAACCAGCTCATTACCGCTATCAAGCACCTCTGTATTCGGCACCCCGCCTGTGGCAATAATAACGATGTCGGGATCAAATTCCTCAACATCCGCCTTTTCGGCAAAAAGATTAAAGCGAACATCGACGCCAAGCTGTTCACACTGTCCAAGCCGCCAATCGATAATGCCGATGAGTTCACGCCGCCGCTGCGACCGGCTGGCCAGCAAAAGCTGACCACCAGCCTTGTCAGCCGCCTCCAATACGACCACCTTATGGCCGCGTTCGGCACAGACGCGAGCTGCTTCCAGCCCTCCAGGCCCAGCACCAACAACAACAACTGTTTTAGGTGCAGCTGAGGATTTTTCAATGATATGGGGCATGGTGGCCTCACGCCCGGTGGCCGGATTATGAATGCACAAGGCTTCATGGCCTTCATAAATCCGGTCAAGGCAATAGGTGGCGCCAACACAGGGTCGAATATCATGTTCGCGCCCCTCGGTTATCTTACGCGCGATATGAGGATCAGCCATATGCGGCCGGGTCATGCCGACCATATCAAGTTTGCCCTCAGCTATGGCATGACGCGCCGTTGCAACATCACTAATTCGGGAGGCATGAAACACCGGGAATTTTGTCTGCGCCCGCATTTCTCCAGCAAAATCAAGATGCGGTGCAGATGCCATGCCCTGGATCGGAATGACCTTGGAAAGAGCTGCATCCGTATCAATATGCCCTCTGATAACATTGAGAAAATCAATGTGGCCGGTGGCAATCAGACGCTTGGCAATCTCGACGCCCTCGTCGCGTGACAGCCCCCTGTCCCAGTCTTCGTCAGTAACCAGCCGCGTGCCGATGATAAATTCCGGCCCGACAGCCTCACGAACCGCTGCAAAAACGCGCAATGAAAACCGCAGCCTGTTTTCCAAAGAGCCACCATATTCATCTTCCCTGAAATTTGTCGCCGGTGACCAGAAATGGTCAAGAAAATGACCATATGCCTCCACTTCCACACCATCAAGCCCCGCCTCCTTAAGGCGCAAGGCAGCAGCTGCATAATCTTTGATTATGCGTTCGATGTCCCAGTCTTCTGCCTCTTTGGGAAATGAGCGATGGGCAGGTTCACGTACCGGTGAAGGCGCTAGTACCGGCAGCCAGTCGGAATGATTCCAGTTAGTACGGCGACCGAGGTGAGTAATTTGCATCATAACTGCCGTGCCATACTCGTGGCATTCATCGCAAAGCAGCTTCAAGGGCGCGACAATTTCATCCTTGTAAGCATGAAGATTTCCAAACGCAGGCGGGGAATCGGATGAAACAATTGCCGATCCCGCCGTCATTGTAAGGGCAATGCCGCCTTTGGCTTTTTCAACGTGATACAATCTGTATTGATCAAGCGGTAATCCGTCTTGAGCATAGGAAGGCTCATGTGCGGTTGACATAATCCGGTTTTTTAACGTGAGGTGTTTAAGCTGATAGGGCTCCAACAGGGGATCATGTGACGACATTTTTTGCTCTCTTTTTAAAAGTAGCTGCTTTAAGGCAAAACCTGTTATCTGCTTTGGCTTTACTTTTCATCCGGACCTTGAATTAAAGGCTGTTCGGCGGCATCCCGTTCAAACAATTCTTCCAATTCCCTGGCTCCGGAAAGAGCCCGTTCCCGCAGTTTTTCTTCATCCGTATAATGCTCGTAGTCATCATAGAGCCTTTGTCTGTCATGTTCGCGAAACGTCTCAATCGTATAGTCAGCGTCGCGATAGGACATGCCGATACCAAACAGGACATCGCGCGTGAGTTCTAGAGAAGATAAAAATGCCTCGCGGTGAATATATTCCACGCCCAAATCGAGCAGCCTGTGAACATGCTGGCGATCCTGCGCCCGGGCATAAATGGTAAGGTCGGGAAAGTGCTTCCGCACGATTGCTGCAGTTTTCAGGGATGCCTCGACATCGTCAACGGCAAGGACAAAGGCTGAAGCCTGATCCGCCTTGGCCGCCAGCAAAACGTCAAGTCTTGACGTATCACCATAATAGATCTTGTTGCCAAACTTGCGCACGAAATCTACCTGGGCTGAACTGCGGTCCAGGGCAGTAAAGGGAATTTGTTTGGCTTGCAGAATTCGGGCGGTGATCTGCCCCATGCGTCCAAATCCCGCGATAATTACATGGCCGGTATTTTCAGGCGGCGGTTCAAACTCTGGTTCATCAACTTTAATTCGCCTGGTAATTGCTTCATCAATTGCCAGCACCAGCGGTGTGAGTGCCATGGAGAGCGTTACGGATAACGATAGAATTTCTACAAGTCCACGCTCTAGAACCCCTCCTGCCGCCAAACCGAAAATCACCAGGGCAAATTCACCGCCCTGAGAAAGCACTAGCGCTAAACGCCGGGCCGGACCTGCTTCCAGTGACCACCATCTGCCTAGGATATATAAAACACCCGCCTTGATCACCAGCAATCCAAGAACAAATGAAAAAACCCGCAAGGGAAACGTCACCAGCAACCCAATGCTCAATGACATGCCAATAGCAGTAAAAAACAATCCCATCAGCAAGCCTTTAAACGGCTCAATGTCTGCCTGAATTTCATGCCGGTATGAAGAATCCGCCAAAAGAGCACCGGCGATAAAAGCGCCCAGGGCGGCCGATAACCCGGCCCATTCCATCAGCAGCGCAACTCCGACGACCGTTAATAGAGCGCTTGCCGTCATCGCCTCCTTAACGTTGGCGGCCGCAACAAGTTTAAAGAGATGATCCAGCATGTATCGGCCGATCAAAACGACCAGAGCAATTGTGCCAAAAGCGCGCAGAACAGGCCAAATATTCGTTTCTGCGATGCCAATACCCGAAAACACTGCCAACAGCGGGACAATCGCTAAAAGAGGAATGGCGGCCAGGTCTTGAAACAGCAATATCGAAAATGACAGGCGACCGTGCCGCGCGGTCAACTCACCTTTTTCTTCCAGAATCTGCAGGGCAAAGGCGGTAGAAGACAAAGCCAGGGAAAACCCGATAAGAAGCGACGGCAACAGTGCAAAATTCGCAAAATAACCAGCTAAGGTAAGAAGCGCTCCGGTTAGGACAAATTGGGCGCCGCCGAGGCCGAAAATAGAGGTCCGCATGGACCATAATCTGATTGGCCGAAGCTCAAGACCAATCAAAAACAGCAACAAAACCACACCAAACTCAGCGATGTGCAAGATGGTTTCAACATCATATATTGACCGTACATTACCGATGCCGTAGGGACCGATAAAAACGCCAGCGAGCAAATAACCAAGCACCGAGCCCATTTTGAGCCGCTTGGCCAAGGGGGCTGCGATTGCAGCGGCGGCCAAAAATAGCGCGACCTGTATTAGTGTGATTGCACCCATTTATTTGCCAAATTCCGAGATTAAAACCATGTTTATCATTGTTGGCTTGATTCACCTGGCCAGTCAAAGTTATTGAGATGACAACCTCGCATCTTATTACGATACGTAAAACACAAGGAAGCAGCTTTTGACCACGACGGCCTTACAGTCTGATCACAACAAACACTTTAAGGTAGCGGCCCTGTATAAGTTCGTCGCCCTGCCGGATTTTGAACAACTTCAGACGCCCTTGCTCGAATTTTGCCGGAAACACAATATTCGCGGCACCCTTCTCCTGGCTCCGGAAGGGATTAACGGCACGGTTGCTGGAGATCAATCCGCCATCGACACATTCATTACGTTTCTGCGGACAACAGAGATTTTCAAAAACCGTCTCAGCGACATCGACGTTAAATTTTCCTATGCCGATAAAGAACCTTTTCTGCGCCTACGCGTTCGTTTAAAGCGCGAAATTGTTACCCTCCGGGCTCCTGAAGCAGACCCCAGCAAACAAGTTGGCACCTATGTGTTACCAGATCAATGGAATGACCTGATCGCCGATCCCGATCTAGCCGTTATCGACACCCGCAACACTTATGAAGTAGCCCTTGGTACGTTCGAGGGAGCCATTGACCCGAAAACAGAAAATTTCACCCAGTTTAAAGATTTTGTCAGTCAGACCCTTAACCTTGAAACCACTAAAAAGGTCGCGATGTTCTGCACGGGCGGTATCCGTTGCGAAAAAGCCTCCGCATATATGCTCGCTCAGGGGTTTGAGGAGGTTTATCACTTAAAGGGCGGCATTCTTAAATATCTCGAAACCGTGCCGGAAAAAGACAGTAAATGGCACGGTGACTGTTTTGTCTTTGATGAACGCGTCGCCGTCAGCCACGCCCTTATTGTTAGCGGTCATACTCAGTGCCGCGCCTGTCGAATGCCACTTAACGAAGAGGAACGCGCCAGCGATGATTTTATCGACGGCGTTCAATGCCCTTATTGCCGTGACAAAAAAACCCTAAGTGAACGCGACCGGGCCCGCTCCCGGCAACAGCAAATGGAACTGGCCAGAACACGTGGCCTCTCGCATCTTGGCGATGATGCTAAAAAAGACGCCGCCAGGATGAAAAAACGAAAGCTTCGGGAAAAAGAAAAATCGCGTAGCGGTACAACCCCTGAATAATTGGCCGGGGCATCAAATTCATCACCCCGGCCGACTATTTCAGATCGCACTATTCGGCTGCATCAGCCGGTTTGGTATCTTCTCCTGCAAGCGCTTCATTGGCAGCCTTCACCGTATCGGCCTGCAGGTAGATTTCCGAGCCCATTTCACGGAATTTTTCACTCATGTGAGCCAAACCCTGTTCTTTATCATTGAGTTTGGCGGCATAATCACGCACATCCTGTGTGATCTTCATCGAGCAGAATTTGGGCCCGCACATCGAACAGAAATGAGCGACTTTATGCGCTTCTTTGGGCAGTGTCTCATCATGATATTTCAGAGCGGTTTCCGGATCCAAAGACAGGTTGAACTGATCTTCCCACCTGAATTCAAACCGCGCCTTGCTCAAGGCATCATCATGTTCCTGGGCCGCGGGATGCCCCTTGGCAAGATCAGCAGCATGAGCGGCTATTTTGTAAGTAATCACACCGGTCTTGACATCATCCCGGTTAGGTAGCCCCAAATGCTCTTTAGGGGTGACATAACACAGCATCGACGTGCCGAACCAGCCGATCATTGCCGCACCGATGCCCGAAGTAATGTGGTCATAGCCCGGAGCAATGTCCGTTGTTAACGGCCCCAGCGTGTAGAATGGCGCTTCACCGCATTCTCTAAGCTGTTTGTCCATATTGATCTTGATTTTGTGCATCGGCACATGGCCAGGCCCTTCGATTATCACCTGACAGCCCTTGGCCCAGGCAATCTTGGTCAATTCACCCAGCGTTTCAAGTTCCGCAAACTGGGCTTCATCGTTTGCATCGGCAATCGACCCGGGCCGTAGCCCATCACCAAGTGAAAAACTCACATCATAAGAGCGCATGATATCGCACATGTCTTCAAAATGCTCGTAGAGGAAACTTTCCTTATGATGGTGCAGGCACCATTTTGCCATAATCGATCCACCACGGCTGACGATACCGGTAACCCGCTTGGCGGTGAGATGGATATAGCCCAAGCGCACCCCGGCATGAATAGTGAAATAATCAACGCCTTGTTCACATTGCTCAATCAGCGTATCGCGATAAAGCTCCCAGGTAAGTTTGGTTGGATCCCCATCGCATTTTTCCAAAGCCTGATACATCGGCACCGTGCCAATGGGGACTGCTGAATTGCGTATAATCCATTCACGGGTTGTATGAATATTGCGGCCGGTTGACAGGTCCATCACCGTGTCGGCCCCCCAGCGGGTTGCCCAGACCATCATTTCAACTTCTTCTTCAACACTTGAAGAGACCGCTGAGTTGCCGATATTTGCATTAATTTTAACCAGGAAATTCCGGCCGATGATCATCGGTTCTGATTCCGGGTGGTTGATATTCAACGGTATGACGGCACGCCCGCGCGCAACTTCCTCACGCACAAATTCCGGGGTGACAAATTCGGGAATACTGGCGCCGAAACTTTCACCGTCTGCCAACCGCTCGGCAGCTTTTTCCAATGCTTGTGCCCGGCCCAGATTTTCGCGCTCAGCGATATAGATCATTTCCTTGGTGATAATCCCCTGACGGGCATATTCAAGCTGGGTA
>JAJFHR010000445.1 GCA_021775515.1 Hyphomicrobiales bacterium
AAAAGAATATGGTATCCCGGTGCCCAGGGGTGTTGCGGTATTTAGCGTCGAGGAAGCCGTTAAGGCTGCCGAGGAACTTGGCGGGCCGGTGTGGGTGGTGAAAGCTCAAATTCATGCCGGTGGCCGGGGCAAGGGCGGCGGTGTCAAGGTGGTCAAGTCGATTGATGATGTCCGCACCGAGGCTGAGCGAATTTTAGGCATGCAGTTGGTGACCCACCAGACCGGCCCGCAAGGTAAACAGGTCAACCGCATATATATCGAAGATGGCTCGGCAATAGACAGAGAGCTTTATCTTTCTGCCCTCGTCGACCGGGGGACTTCGCGCATCGCCTTTGTTGTTTCGACCGAGGGGGGAATGAATATTGAAGAAGTTGCGGCGGAAACGCCGGAGAAAATTCATACCCTGACAATTGACCCGGCAAGCGGTATCAGCGGATATCATGGCCGTTGGATCGCTTACGGTCTTGGTCTCGAAGGTGATCAGGTCAGACAATGCGTTAAACTGATAAATAACATTTACAAGTGCTTCACTGAAAAAGATGCAAGTCTATTAGAAGTAAATCCGCTAGTGGTAACAAATGACGGCGATCTTGTGTGCCTTGACGCCAAAATGGGCTTTGATTCTAATGGTCTTTTCCGTCATCCCGACATCGTGGAATTACGTGATCTTGATGAAGAAGACGAAAAAGAAATTCAGGCTTCCAAATTTGACCTGAGTTATATCAGCCTGGATGGCAGCATCGGTTGCATGGTCAACGGTGCCGGTCTGGCTATGGCGACCATGGACATTATCAAGCTTTATGGTTCTTCTCCGGCCAATTTTCTCGATGTTGGCGGCGGGGCCACCAGAGAAAAAGTTACGGAAGCCTTCAAGATTATCCTTTCGGATGAAAAGGTAGAGGGCATTCTTGTCAATATATTCGGCGGTATTATGCGCTGTGACGTGATTGCGGAAGGTGTGGTTGCTGCGGCGCGCGAGCTTAGCTTGAGTGTGCCGCTGGTTGTCAGGCTCGAAGGTACGAATGTTGAAATCGGGAAGAAGATTATGAATGAATCGGGTCTGCCGATTATTGCAGCTGATGATCTTGCAGATGCGGCACAGAAAATTGTTGCTGCCGTTAAGGGAGCAAACTGATGGCCGTTCTTATCGATCAAAATACCAAAGTAATTTGTCAAGGTTTTACCGGAAGCCAGGGGACATTTCATTCAGAACAGGCGATTGCTTACGGCACTAAAATGGTCGGTGGAGTAACGCCGGGAAAAGGCGGCACAACGCATCTTGATTTGCCGGTTTTTGATACCGTGCTGGCCGCTGTTGAACAGACTGGCGCCAGCGCCAGCGTTATCTACGTGCCACCACCTTTTGCCGCAGACGCAATTCTCGAAGCGATAGCTGCGGGAATTGAACTTGTCGTCTGTATTACCGAAGGTGTGCCGGTAAATGACATGGTCAAGGTGAAACGATCCTTGCAGGGGACAAAAACAAGGCTGGTCGGCCCTAATTGCCCAGGCGTCATTACCCCCAATCAGTGCAAGATCGGCATTATGCCGGGTCATATACATCGCGCCGGCAGCGTTGGCATTGTGTCACGATCAGGCACGCTGACCTATGAAGCTGTTGCCCAAACTACAGCTGCTGATCTGGGACAATCCACCTGCATTGGAATTGGCGGCGATCCGGTCAATGGCACTAATTTCATTGACTGCCTTGATATGTTCCTCGGTGATCCGGAAACCGAATCAATTATCATGATCGGTGAAATCGGCGGCTCGGCCGAAGAAGAAGCCGCCGAATTTCTCAGCCGGTCGAAAGTCAAAAAACCGGTGGTCGGATTTATTGCCGGGGTCACGGCACCACCCGGTAGAACAATGGGCCATGCTGGTGCGATTGTTTCCGGCGGCAAGGGCGGCGCGGAAAGTAAAATGGAGGCTCTGCGCAGTGCCGGCATCACTGTTGCCGAGAGCCCTGCAGCTTTGGGAACCACGCTGGTTGAGGTGCTTAGCCGTTAGCCTTTTGGACCGGCGGTGATTGATAACTTCAACGCCTGTCGTTGCCATCATGCATGAAACTGTAGGTTGCAAAAGGTTGGCGGGTGTAAAAATCCTCGTGATCTCCGCGAAAGATCATTGATTATCACATGGCTATTCAATATAGAGGCTAGAGAGGTATTCGAACCTCGCAGCGGCGGAGAGGAAGGCGGCCATAACCTTTGAGCTATGGCCGATGATAGCATGTCTAAAACCCCGGCAAATGACGCCTTTGAAAAGACGTCATTTCTTTATGGTGGCAACGCAGCTTTTATCGAGCAGTTATACGCACAATTTCAACGGGATCCCACATCGGTAGGTCAAGAGTGGCGGGAGTTTTTCTCGGCACTTGGGGATGGCGCGGTCGAAATTGAACAAAGTGCACAAGGAGCCAGTTGGAAGCGCCAGGATTGGCCGGTGCCGGAAAATGGCGAACTGGTCAGCGCTCTGGACAGTAACTGGGCGGGCCTTGAAAGCTCGCTTAAAGAAAAAATCCAGAAAACAGCACCTGAAGGGACTTTGTCGCAAGAGGCTCTGCGGGCGGCGACGGTCGATTCCATCCGCGCCATCATGATGATCCGGGCCTATCGGATGCGTGGCCATCTTGATGCCGATCTTGATCCTTTGAAGATTGAAACGAAGGGCCCCAGCCCGGAGTTGAGACCGGAATCGTTTGGTTTCACCGAAGCGGATTTTGACCGGCCCATTTTCATTGACAAGGTTCTTGGTCTGGAAACGGCGACGGTTCGGCAAATTCTCGAGATATTGCGGCGGACCTACTGTTCGACCATCGGTATTGAGTTTCTTCATATTTCCGATCCTGAAGCCAAAGGCTGGCTGCAAGAGCGCATTGAAGGACCGGACAAGGAAATAAGTTTCACGCTTGAAGGCAAAAAAGCCATTTTACGAAAACTCGTTGAAACCGAGGGGATGGAAAAGTTTCTCGACGTAAAATATACCGGCACCAAGCGATTTGGCCTTGATGGCGGTGAAGCAATGGTGCCGGCGCTGGAGCAAATTATCAAACGCGGCGGGCAGCTTGGCGTTTGCGATATTATCCTCGGAATGCCCCACCGCGGCAGGCTTAATGTGCTTGTTAATGTCATGGGCAAACCCTATAGCGCCTTGTTTCACGAATTTCTCGGCGGCTCATCTAATCCCGACGATGTGGAAGGCTCAGGTGATGTTAAATATCATCTGGGAACTTCGTCCGACCGTGAATTTGATGGCAATAACGTGCATTTGTCGCTGACGGCTAACCCGTCCCATCTGGAGATTGTTGATCCGGTGGTGCTGGGGAAAGTCAGGGCCAAACAAGACCAGTTGCAGGACAAGGAACGTTCGCGGGTTCTGCCGCTGCTGTTGCATGGTGATGCAGCCTTTGCCGGTCAGGGCGTTGTCTCGGAGTGTTTCGGATTGTCAGGACTGACCGGTCACCGCACGGGCGGGTCGATCCATTTTATCGTCAACAACCAAATTGGCTTTACCACCTCTCCCCATCATTCACGCTCCTCACCTTATCCTTCGGATGTTGCGAAAATGATCGAAGCGCCGATTTTTCATGTCAATGGAGATGATCCCGAAGCTGTGGTTTACGTGGCAAAGATTGCCACCGAATATCGCCAGAAATTTCATAAACCGGTGGTAATCGACATGTTCTGCTATCGCCGGTTTGGCCACAATGAGGGAGACGAACCCTCGTTCACCCAGCCGTCGATGTACAAGAAAATTCGCAATCATCCCACCACCTTGACTATTTATAGCGAGCGGCTGATTGGCGAAGGTGTGGTTACGGTGGAACAAGTGGCAGAGATGAAAGCTGAGTTTCGCTCTCAACTTGAAGAAGCCTTCAGCTCCAGTGACAGTTACAAGCCCAACAAAGCGGATTGGCTTGACGGCAAATGGACCGGCCTTGGATTGCCTGACGATGATGATGCCCGGAAAGGGACTACTGGAGTAGAGCCATCTATTCTCAAGGAACTTGGTCGCAAGATCACTGAAATTCCGCAGGATTTCAACACCCACAGGACAATTTCCCGGATCTTCGCCAGCCGGCGAAAAATGATCGACGACGGCGAGGGCATAGATTGGGCGTTGGCTGAGGCGCTGGCATTCGGGTCACTGGTCAGGGAGGGCTATCCGGTCCGGCTCTCGGGCCAGGACTGCGAGCGTGGAACTTTTTCTCATCGCCATTCGGTATTAACTGATCAGGTATCTGAAAACAGATTCACACCGTTGCAAAATATTTCAAAGACCCAGGCACGCTATGAAGTCATCAACTCAATGTTGTCCGAAGAGGCGATATTGGGATTTGAGTATGGCTACAGCCTGGCTGAGCCGAATGCGCTAACTATTTGGGAAGGACAATTTGGTGATTTTGCCAATGGGGCGCAGGTGATTTTTGATCAGTTTTTATCCAGCGGCGAGCGCAAGTGGTTGCGCATGTCCGGCCTGGTATGTCTGCTGCCTCATGGCTATGAAGGACAGGGACCTGAACATTCCTCGGCTAAACTGGAGCGATTTCTCCAGCTTTGCGCTGAAGACAACTGGCAAGTGGCCAATTGCACCACTCCAATGAACTATTTTCACATCCTGCGCCGCCAACTCAAACGCGACTTCCGTAAACCGTTGATTTTGATGTCGCCAAAATCATTATTACGGCATAAGCGGGTTGTGTCTTCACTGACAGAATTCGGGCCGGAGTCGAGTTTTCACCGGGTTTTGTGGGATGATGCCCAATTGCTCAGTAATCAGAAAATCAAGCTCGTGGGTGATGATAAGATCAAACGGGTAGTGTTGTGCTCGGGCAAAGTCTATTTCGATCTTTACGAAGAGCGCGACAAGCTCGGCATCGATGATATTTATCTCATGCGTGTCGAACAGCTTTATCCTTTTCCCAGGCGGGCGTTGATCAACGAGATGGGAAGATTTCCCCAGGCTGAGGTCGTGTGGTGTCAGGAAGAGCCAAAAAATATGGGTGCCTGGACTTTCATCGAACCTCATCTTGAAAGGGTGCTGGGCGAGATTGACGCTAAACATAAACGAGCGGTTTATGCCGGTCGCCCGGCCACAGCGGCGACGGCCACCGGTATGATGAAAAAGCATTTGATACAGTTACAGGCGTTTTTAGACGAGGCATTGGGTGTCTGAATTGCGTAGTACACGCAAGCATCTCATCTTTAAATTCATGCGGCATCAATAATGAGGACGCTATGTCAATAGAAATACGAGTTCCAACCTTAGGTGAATCTGTTACCGAGGCCACAATTGCCCAATGGTTTAAAAAAGCCGGCGAGGCGGTATCAGTTGATGAACCTCTGGTGGAACTTGAAACCGATAAGGTGACCATCGAGGTGCCGGCTCCAGCGGCAGGAGTTTTATCCGAGATTATTGCCCAGGATGGTGAGACGGTTGAAGTGGGCGCTTTGTTGGGCGCAATCGGCGAGGGTACAGGGGTTGTTCAAACACCGAGCCCGGCGGCACAGCCGGAAGCAGTTCCAGTTGCTCAACCGTCTGCTCCAACGGATAATAACGCTCACCCGCTGTCTCCTGCGGTCAATAAACTTGTCGCCGAGAATAAAATTGACCCCGGCACCATTGCTGGTACAGGCAAGGATGGCCGGTTGACCAAAGGCGACGTTTTATCAGCCCTGGATGGGGCTGTTCCCGCCGCCCCGGCTCCTGCTCTTCAGGTAAAGGCGCCAGTATCACCTGGTGATGGTGTGCGCGAAGAACGTGTTCGTATGACCCGTCTTCGCCAAACGATTGCCACCCGTTTGAAAGATGCCCAGAATACCGCTGCGATGCTCACCACCTTTAATGAGGTGGACATGACTAACATCATGGCGGTGCGCAAGGACTATAAAGAGCTGTTTGAGAAAAAACATGGTGTCAAACTCGGCTTCATGAGCTTTTTTGTCAAAGCCTGCATCGGAGCACTCAGGGATGTGCCTGCTGTGAATGCGCAGATTGACGGCACCGACCTGGTTTATAAAAACTACTACCACGTCGGTGTTGCCGTGGGCACGGAAAAAGGCCTGGTTGTGCCGGTGGTGCGTGATGCTGATATGCTGAGCCTGGCGGGCATTGAAAAAACCATCAACGATTTTGGCGCCCGGGCGCGAGATGGCAAGCTTGGCATCGACGAGATGCAGGGCGGTACGTTTACCATTTCCAACGGCGGTGTGTATGGCTCGTTAATGTCGACCCCGATCTTAAATGCACCGCAATCGGGAATTTTGGGGATGCATAAAATTCAGGAACGACCGATGGCCGTCAACGGCGAAATAAAAGTCAGGCCGATGATGTATCTGGCTCTTTCATATGATCACAGAATTGTCGATGGCAAAGAAGCCGTGACATTTTTGGTGCGGATCAAGGAGCAGCTTGAAGATCCGCAGCGCCTTGTTCTTGATCTTTAGAGAAATTCAGAGTTTTGCAAATAATATTTCAGGTAGGGACTAACCATGGCTGAGGCGTTTGATCTGGTTGTCATTGGGACGGGGCCGGGAGGTTATGTGTGTGCTATCCGGGCGGCACAACTCGGCATGAAGGTTGCCGTTGTAGAAAAACGCAAGACCCATGGTGGAACCTGTCTCAATGTGGGTTGTATTCCCTCAAAGGCCATTTTGCATTCCTCCGAGTTGTTTGAAGAAGCCGGGCATGAATTTGCGGCAATGGGCATTAAAGTATCAACGCCTAAACTCGACCTTGATGCGATGATGAACCACAAACAGGAAACGATTGATTCCAATGTTGCGGGCGTTGAGTTTTTGCTCAAGAAAAACAAAATCAAACCCTACCATGGTACCGGAAAAATTTTGTCCGCCGGCAAGGTGGAAGTTGCCCAGGATGGCGGTGGCACGGAGGTGTTAGAGACCAAAAACATTGTTATTGCGACCGGATCGGACGTAGCTCAATTGCCGGGCATCGAGATTGACGAAAAGCAGATTGTCTCCTCGACCGGCGCCCTGGAACTCACCAGCGTGCCCGATCGCATGCTGGTGGTGGGGGCAGGTGTTATCGGTCTTGAATTGGGCTCGGTGTGGCGCAGGTTGGGCTCGGAAGTAACCGTGGTAGAATTTTTGGACAGAATTTTGCCGGGCATGGACGGGGACGTTGCCAAAACCTTTCAGCGGACTTTGAAAAAACAGCATATGACCTTCAAACTTTCGACCAAGGTAACCGGTGTCGAAAAAACCGGTAAAACGTTGAAGGTGACCATGGAGCCGGCCAAAGGGGGAGAGGCTGTTGTCCTTGAGACAGACGTAATGCTGGTGGCGATCGGGCGCGTGCCTTACACTTCAGGTCTTGGACTGGAAGAGGCCGGTGTTGAATTGGATCAGCGCGGCCGGGTCAAAACCGACAGTCATTTCAAGACATCGGTTGACGGTATTTACGCAATTGGTGATGTGATTGACGGACCGATGCTGGCTCATAAGGCCGAAGACGAAGGTGTTGCGGTGGCTGAAATTCTCAGTAATCAGGCCGGGCATGTAAATTATGATGTGATTCCCGGCGTGGTTTACACCATGCCGGAGGTTGCGGCCGTGGGCAAAACTGAAGAAGAACTCAAAGAAGCCGGAATTGAATATTCAGTGGGAAAATTTCCTTTCACCGCCAATGGCCGGGCCAAGGCCATGCGCAAGTCGGATGGATTTATTAAGGTTTTGGCGGACAAGAAGACTGACCGGGTGCTCGGCGTGCATATGATTGGAGCCGCCGTCGGCGAAATGATCCATGAAGCTTGCGTATTGATGGAATTTGGTGGATCAGCAGAAGACCTCGCCCGCACTTGTCATGCCCACCCGACATTGTCGGAAGCGGTGAAAGAAGCGGCAATGGCGGTGGATAAACGCACAATTCATATGTGATATGTGAAGAGAACCTGAGTTTGGCGTCTTATATCAACAAATCGTGCCCAAGCTTTATTTTCTAGTTTGTAGCTTTTGAAGCGGCGCCTTTTGCTTCGGTACGGCGCCAGATCTCCAGAGAAAAAATTTCTTCGCTTTTTTGATAGAAGGCCCATTGCTTGTTGAACTGGTCATCTGTCGAGAGCAGTTTAAGATAAGGTACCGGGTGGCCCCTTAGCGTTGGCGTGTTTTGCCGGTTGTCGACCAGGACAATGTCGGGTTTGTAGACTTTCAGGTCCTGCGCAATCTTGTTTTTTACGAAGTCAAAAGCCCACCGCTGGCGCTCGCTAAGCTGATTGCCGGTGCCACCATATGCCTGGCTTATGCCGAGTAGAGGCCACAGCGCGGGGAAACTGCTGGCCCATTTTTTTTTGTTCGCCCGGATAAAGGGAAATGCCAGGCCGATGTCATGAGAGAATATCATTACTGACCTGGCTGGCTCGATCTTGCCAAGAAGATTGGCCTCATTTGCAAACCGGCTTTGGTTAAATGAAATCCACTGAATATGCAGCATAATAAATGGCGCCATGACGACAGCGACAATAGTTGCGTTTCGCAGGGTGCTTGTGCGTATCGTTTGCGCTGGTGCCAACCACAGGCAAAGAAGTGCCATGCTTGCTAAAGAGTGAGCCGGGTAGATGTGATAATAAAAGCCCTTCTTTTGCAAAAAGAAGCCCAATAAAAATCCTGTTGAGGCTGCCATCATTAACGCAGGAAGAGGGTTTTTGTGGATGCGGAAATAGAGTAAAAATGCTGCAAATGCCCAGGGTATTATGGTGATGAGTAACCAACTCGAGAGCCAAATTTTGCCCCAGTCTTTATCGAATGCAGAATAGGTCGAAAGTGCCAGCGGCAGGATTGTGCGAAAATACTCCGGCATAAATATTACCGCGGCGGCAAGATAGCTAATCAGGAACAGGAGTGTTGCCAGCGCTTCAGGTCTAAACACGCTGAAGACATTGCGCCGGTAGACCATGAAAATTATCTCAACGAAAATTATGGCGGGCAGAAAATAGGGTTTTAATCCAATCCCGATACCGGCAAAAAGTCCAACCAGCAGGGCGAACAATCTCGGGGCCGGATATCCCTGAATACGGCCACTGGCGAGCACCAGATATGGGAGTAACAGAATAATCGTAAGGTGCTCGCGCTGGCCAAAAGCCGGGCCGGCGGGAAGAGCAATTGCCAGAAACAAAACCACGGCTATTTTGAGCCGATAGCTTGAATTGGGTATGGTTCGGGAAAGAAGGATCCAGGTCATCGCCGTGGATGCCCAGATCAATGCAAACATACCGGCAAGATATACGGTTGCTGCATCAAAAAAGAGGCTTTGGGCAAGTTTGACAAAGGGAATTGTCAGCCAAAACGCCAGTGGCGGGTTCATATCAATAATATCAACGTAAAGTCTGCCGCCTGCCAATATTCTCTCGCTAGAGGCGAGGTAAAATATGACGTCACTCCAAAGTCCCCAGTAGGCATGCCAGGCAAACAGGCCTGCGGATAAAATCAGCAGCAAAATCAGGGCATAGGGTGTTGACGAATTGCTCATGGTGCCAGGAAGGTTTTTGCCGAAAAGACGAGATTTATTTCTACGCTGATAATCACGCCTTTCTTTATAAGTGTTTCTTTCTTAAGAATTCGCCTAACCAGTAATCACCCCCATCAACGTATAAATTGGCACTGGTTCCGGGAGATTTACCAGTAGTTCAGGATGTTTCGATAGAATGACGGTACTTGCATCCGCGAACTTTTGAGGATGAGCCGGTGGTTAAACATCGAACTTTATATACTCTATTGATTTTATTGATTTTTTTCTTTCCCGCATTTTTAAATGCCGAGGCACAGACGGCGTGTTTCAATGAACCGCTTGCCGGTAGCTGGATTAACCGCGAGGCGGTAACAAAAGATCTGATTAAGGTTGAGATTATTTATCAATGTACCCAGGAAGAGAACAAAGACGGTCTGGTTGTTCCCGGTGCCCGCTGGTACGCACGAGCGTGGGCAAAATGTTATCCGGCAAATTGCAGTTGGGGGCGGACGGAGGCACACACTGATCCGGCAGGTAATTTACGCGCGTCATTTGCCACTTTTTCTGCCGATCGTTTCCTGCAGATAAAACGTATCGGCGAGATGATTTCGGTTCATCTCATTGTGAATTATCATGACGACCGCCGTCAGGATCTCAATTTGAATGTGCAAATGGCCCGGGTGGCGAAATAAAGCTGTTAATCTCAGTTATGCCTCAGATTTTTATTTCATCGCCGCGCGGGGATGTGCCTTGGTATATTGTTTGAGCAGGTGATCACGGTCAACTTCGGTATAAATCTGCGTCGTTGACAGACTGGCATGGCCGAGGAGTTC
>JAJFHR010000446.1 GCA_021775515.1 Hyphomicrobiales bacterium
GGTGGGGGAGGTACGGTCCCTCCCAATAATTACTGTTTCGGCGTACCAGCCGGCTCGTCACACTGCCATCACTGTGTTTGAAGAGCAGGTTTGCTCCTCGCATTTCCCAAAAAGATTCGTTAGGATGACAGCCCTTAAGAATATATCCTTGGCTGCCTCGTTTTGAGGTCAACGTAATTTTGCATAACACCGGGCCATTAACGCGGCCAAATGTCCACGGGCCAACCAAACCAGCTCCGCGACCAATATTGCCGGTTTTCAATTTGGTGCAGTCGATTTTGCCATTGGCAATATCCGGGGAGTAGTAGCCGCGGTCGTTGTAATGCAATGAGCAGGCCCTGATCCACGCGGCACGCGGATCACTGTGCGTGCTTATTCTTGACCACCCGGGTTCATACCATGTCGGCACCGCCACGCCGATTGTACAAGGACGCACATTGCAATTACGAAATACAGACCAGCTTTCCGGCCTCGCTGGCGCAATGCCGATTATCAGGATGCCCAATGCTAATAGAAAAATATAGAGGATGCGGTTTTGATAATGTAAATTCATCAGATCACTCCACTCTTATAGATTTTCCAACTTTAGCAAGCTCTCCGATCATGCATGGGGTTAACTGGACGATTGAAATAGTTCTTTCGGCACGGCCACTTTTATTTACGGGGCCTCAGTGCCAAAAACTTCCTCCGGCACTATCAGGTCTCATGCTATAAGCAAAAAATAGACCGATCTTTCCAGGCCGACTTTGATGAAGATCAAAATGAGGAGTGATTTTATGGGAAAAGTCCCGTTAGAGCGTGCCAGTCCCGATGGTTAGGTTTGGCAACATTCACTCGGGAACTGCTTAAAGGCGGGATTTACGGTTTGAATCAAGATTGGTTCAAGGGAAATAGTCCATATCGGAATATTGCTGACGCTGTTCCTTGATGTTTCGCTGCTTTTGTTTGAAACGCTCGATTTGGCGAAGGCTGGCTTGGACCATAGCCTGTAAAAATTCAGAATCAATCGGTTTGGCCAGGTACCCATCGGCACCCTCTTTCAAACCAGTCAGAATCTGTTCTCTTTCTGTCGAGGGAGACAGGAAAATTATCGACGTGTCGTCCAACAGCGGTGAGGTTTTGCGCACCTCACGCAATAGCCGGTACCCGTCTTTTTGGTGTGTGATTATGTCGCAGAGCACGAGGTCTGGTTTATGTTTGAGGATCATCTCCATACCCTCGGCGCCGTCACGAGCCACCTTAACATTATAACCCGCATCCTTCAGAACCTCAGCAATGTTTGTATCGCTCGCCGTCTCGTCTTCAATGCAAATAATTGTCGCCATCTTAAGTTTCTACCGTTCACAAAAATAAGTCATGCCAACCAAGCTTTGGCCAGTTTCAGGCGTGGGCTCGGAACTAATAATTGAGGTGGAGAAGGTGTGGCCTTCGCTCTTCTTGCTCGCTATGGCGACGGTTCCCTCAGGCGTCTCGACCACTAGAGTTAGCTGATTAGAGCCAATGACGTTTAAGACACCGGTTTTATCGAGTAACTGATCGGGAGAAGAGCTCCAGCACTGACTGACTAATTGTCGTCCACAGGTTGATTTCACTTCGCCTATCATCTACATTTATAAATGTAAATACTTTTATATAAATAAACACAAATATTCTTAGAAACGAATATAACCTATGCTTGATCGTCCCAAAAACATGAATATGGAAGCGCTTGAGCCCAAGATTTCTGAAGCAGCGCAGCTTATGGAAATGCTATCGCAGCCGGTTCGTCTGAAAATTCTCTGTATATTACTTGAAGGCGAGCAAAGTGTCCTCAAACTGGCGGAGATTGCCGGGCTTTCACAACCGGCGATGTCGCATCACCTGAAAAAATTGCGGGATGCCGGATTAGTGTCTACGCAACGGGAGGCACAGATGATTTTTTATTCTGTTCAGGGCGCGGAGGTTTCGGCAATTTTGGAGGTCTTGCACCGGCTTTATTGTGGCGATGAAGGGTGACTGGCACAATTTAACCAATCTTAATCTCACATGTCAGGGCGAGTGGAATAAGATCAAGAAGCGCCTGAATAAAACTTCTTCTAACCTAAGAGTGTCCGGCGGCTTTTCCCCAGTCTCATATGTTATCATGGGTCATCGGCACTTGCGATTCATGTAGGCTTTGGGCAACTTGACTTATGTCTTTTAATCTTTCGCACAATACTAGTAGCGATTTCCTAGAGGTGTTGAACCTGCCGCAATAAGCAGTGGTTAACATCGCGGAGCAAGGGCTAATGGCTTCATCACAACCCATTTATGACAGCAGTGTTAATCCGGTCGAACTTGTCGAGCAGCTTGCCGCTTCGCAGGATTGGCCGTTTGATCGGGTTGGTGAAGATGAGATTACCCTGACCATTGCAGGCAACTGGTCGGATTATGCGCTTTCGTTTAGCTGGCGTGATGATTTGGAAGATTTACATCTGGCTTGCGCTTTTGACTTTAAAATACCCTCTACCCGGCGTAATGAGGTCTGCCAACTGGTTGCCCGGGTTAATGCGCAATTGTGGCAGGGACATTTTGATATCTGGATTGAAGATGGCGGTCTGTTGTATCGCCATGGGTTGTTGTTATCCGGCGGTGCCATGGCCAACAGTGCCCAATGCGAAGCTATGTTGGCGATGGCTCTGGAAGCCTGCGAACGTTATTTCCCCGCGTTTCAATATGTGATCTGGGCAGGAAAATCCGCTGAAGATGCTCTGGATGCAATATTGCTGGAGACCAAGGGTACGGCATGAGCTTGAAGCTTGCAGGAAAGCTGCTTTTGGTGGGAGCCGGGAATTTGGGCGGAGCCTTGTTGCGTGGCTGGGTTGATGGCGGTTTAGACGGTGACCAGATTATCGTGCAGGATCCAGCCGTGTCTGACCATATGGCAGCATTTATGCGCCAACATCACATCCAGAGTGTGAATGATACTGCCCATGTGGAGACTATCAACACGAGTGTCGTTGTTCTCGCGATAAAACCGCAGATAATGGATGCTGTGATCCCGGCGGTTAAACCGTTTGTTGCGCCCTCAACAGTGTTTTTGTCGGTCGCAGCGGGAAAAACGGTCAATTATTTTGAAGCAGGCCTCGGCGCGCAAGCTGCGATTATCCGGACTATTCCCAATACACCTGCAGCTGTAGGCCGCGGTATCACCGCAGCTTTTGCCAATCAAAATGCCTCGATTGGACAAAAAGACCAGTGCGACAACCTACTGCAGGCAATTGGTGAGGTGGTCTGGGTGGAAGACGAAGCACTTATTGACGCGGCGACCGCAGTTTCTGGCAGTGGACCGGCTTATGTATTTTACCTGACTGAATGTTTAAGCCAGGCTGGCGTTGCCGCCGGATTGCCGCAGGAAATTGCGTTAAAGTTGGCCCGGGCGACGGTGTGCGGCGCAGGGGAGCTTATGCACCAATCGCCCCTGGGGCCTGCGGCCTTGCGAGAAAACGTTACCTCTCCAAACGGAACAACGGCAGCCGCCCTTGAGGTTTTACGGGAAAATGGTGACTTTCAGGAACTCATGTGCAAGGCGGTAGCGGCGGCCACGTTAAGGTCGCGCGAACTTGCAAATTAGCGCTAATGGGTCCATTTAAGCCATATTGTTCCTTCAAGTTTATCACCTGAAACAGTGAGGATTAAGATGGCAGCGCGACGCACCCCAAAGCAAAAGATTATTGAAGCCGCATTGAAGTTGGCGGAAAAAGAAAACTGGTCGGATATCTCCCTCCCCGAAATTGCCAAGGCAGCCAAGGTTTCATTGGGGCAGATACGCGAAGAATTTGACGATAAACCGGCTATACTCAAGGCGTTTATGGCGCAGATTGATCAGGCTGTTTTGGATAAAGCAGCTGAGGATCTGGTAGAAGAAAGCGCCCGTGACCGCCTGTTTGATATTCTCATGCTGCGGCTCGAAATTCTTGAACCCTACAAGGCTGCGTTGAAAAATATACTGCCGCAGATCAAACGCGATCCCGGCCTAATGCTTGAATTAAGCGGCGCGGTATGCCGGTCAGCCAAATGGATGCTTATTGCAGCCGACCTGGAGGCTGGAGGAGCAGAAGGATTTGCCCGGGAGCGCGGATTGGCTTTGGTTTTTGCCAAAACACTGGATGTATGGCTGGAAGATGATGAAACCGGGTTGGCCAAAACCATGGCGGAACTTGACCGGCAGTTGCGGCGGGGCGAAAGCTGGCTGGAAAACCTGCGGGTACCATTTGGCTTTTTGAGTGCTGCGGCAGGAGTTGGCAATGTGATTATGTCGTGTCGTCCGACACGTAAATCCAGCGGCGCAGAGGAAGAGGCGATGCCACAGGCTTAGTTTTCTGCTTAATCTTTGTGTGAATTCATTTGATTTTGGGGGAGGCAGTATGACGGCTGCAGATCTGATTACTTTTGACGACTTTTTAAAAGTCGATATCCGCATCGGGACAATTATTGAGGTCATGCCCTTTCCCGAAGCGCGCAAACCGGCTTATAAGCTCAAAATAGATTTCGGCCCGGAAATTGGCGTCAAAAAGAGTTCGGCCCAAATCACCGTTCACTATGCTCGGGAAGATCTGCTTAACCGGCAGGTTGCCGCTGTTGTCAATTTTCCGCCGCGCCAGATTGGCCCGATGATGTCTGAGGTTTTAACTGTGGGCATGCCTGATAACAACGGCGAAGTAGTGCTGGTTGAAGTAGGAAAACCGGTCCCGAACGGTGGCCGGCTTTTTTGATTGTGCGGTGTTATTACGGGCTGGGTATGCGCTGCTAACGTGCCAGCGGTGAAACCGGCCGTTGGGCTTACAGATAATCGCCAGCACATTTTATCGCTGCGGCAGAGATGGTTTGTTTTTACATCGGCACGGAAATTGTTGCCTGCAAGCCGCCTTTTTTGCTTTCGGCCAGTTTTATTTCACCACCGTGACTTCGGGCTATGTCGCGGGCAATAGCAAGACCAAGACCGGTGCCGGCCTCATCGAGATTGCGGGCATCATCCAGTCTGAAAAATGGACGGAAGACGTCTTCACGCATGTCGGGTGAAATGCCGGGGCCGTCGTCATCTATCACAATGCGCATTGTATTCTCGGATTGAGTGCCGGTGATGGTTACGTTTTCGGCAAATTTGCAGGCATTATTAACAAGATTGGAAACCAGTCTTTTGAAGGCGTTGGGTTTTACCGATGCTTGTAGGGGCCCCTTGACGGTTAGTTTTATATTTTTGGCGGAATGAAGAACTTCGTGACGAACGTCTTCCAGCAGTCTTTTGACATCGGTCATTTGCGCGATTTCACCAGAATCACCACGCGCAAAGGCCATATAATCCTCAAGCATATGCTGCATCTCATCAACATCGCGTTCTAAAGCTGCCGTTTGTTTTTTGTCGTCAAAAACAGCCAATTGCAGCCTGAACCGCGTGAGGATAGTGCGCAAATCGTGGCTGACGCCGGTGAGCATGGTTGTGCGTTGTTCCAACTGCCGTTCAATTCGCTCGCGCATATTGATGAAGGATTGCGATGCCTGGCGCACCTCGCGCGCACCGCGGGGAAAAAAGTCCGGAACATCCCGCCCCAGGCCGAAATTTCGCGCAGCTTCCGCCAATTGCTGTATCGGCCGTATCTGGTTTCGCAAAAACAAAATTGCGACGGTTAACAGCACCAGTGAGGCGCCGACCATCCAAAATATGAATATTTCCGAATTGGACGCATAAGTCCGGCTGCGCCGGGCAATGACCTGAAATATTGCATCATCCACTTTAATGCGAATATCAACATAGTTTGACCGCCCGACCGTATCGATCCAGAACGGCCGGCCAATTTTACGGGTGATGTATCGGCTGAGCGTTTTATCCAGCAAGGAAAAAAACGGTTTGGGTTTTGCCGGTGGCAGTTCGCCGTTCGGCGTGATCGACAGGTTTAACTCCAAACGGTCATTTGCCATTTTTATGAGGCCGTCATAATTGCCATATTGCGGATAGGTCTGATAGATATCTATCAACATGGCGATATCCTGGGTTACCGCTTCTGACAGGCGTTTGGTCACCGTTTGCCAATGCCGCTCCATGAAGATGAAGGCGACAATCGATTGCAGCAGGACCATGGGGGCAACAATGATGATCAGTGAACGGGTATAAAGCCCCTCTGGCAAGTGGCGTTCCAAAAAACGATTGAAACGCCATCTCAGTGTTTGAGGGGATTCACTTTGCGACTGCTCATTGTTGATTGCGACCATTTTAACGCTCGTATCACAGAAATCTATTTTTAGTCAGAGTAAAGGATGTAGCCTGCACCGCGCACGGTTTGCAGGTAAACTGGGTTTTCGGGGGTTTTTTCAATTTTTCGCCTCAAACGGTTGATTTGCACATCCACT
>JAJFHR010000447.1 GCA_021775515.1 Hyphomicrobiales bacterium
ACAGGTGAACGACTTTAAACCTCTGAGGTTGAGCAATAAGCCCGCACACTACAGCACATCGTTTAGAGCGTTGGCGGACCAAGGCGCTGCCTGTTACCAGCGGAGCCTGCATCTGCAGCGGCTGCTGCCAATTTCACAAACTAAGGTTGAAGATCATACACTGCAGATGTGTCAATGGATTGTGCAACGTTTAGCCAGAGCGCTTCGTCATGAAAGAAATCGCGGAAGGGCCGGTCACTGGGCCTATAACCTTAACCGCCATATTGCCCTGCTGCAGGCCTATCGGGGAGAGGTTAAGCTCATGGGTGAGATTGAAAACGACTTGAAAGTTGTGCAGCGAGCGGAATGACGGCCCTACAGGTGTTTCCAACAAAAGGAAAGTGGCAGGTGGATTGAAGAGGCGTCAGATGAGGGGCAATGATCAGAAATGCTCCCAAACTCAAAGATTTTAGCCCGCCCCGCTCATTCTGGCAGATGCAGCCAAATCTGGTGAGAATTGTCCGGCATCAAACCTTTCGGGCCCGGCAATTGTTTGTGCGCGGGCAACCGGTACAAACGCATCGTAGGACAGGATCATTGAAACTTTTTTACCGTCTTGCGAGAGCGGAAGTTTTAACCAAAACTGTGCCAAATGCTGCTTAAATTCACCCGGCCCCCTGACAATTCCCTGGGCCGGACGGCCTTCAAATGCAACTCGATTGTAGGTTGACAGCCAGTAGTCGGTTTTTGAGCCGTAATCAACGTCGTTAAGTTGAACACCTGTTATATCGCAACCGTAATATTCCCTGAGCTGAGTGCCGGCGAGGCGCACGCGAAAGCTTTTGTGTTCAGTATCAACGTCTATCAGACTGATAAGGGGCAACAATCGGGGGAAGTCACAAGGGTTGATGTCACCGCGGGCCGGAAGCTCCCCGTTTTTGGTCCGAGACGCCCAATAATCGAACAACTGCCGTTGCTCGGGAATAACCAACTGTGCCCTAAAAGCTAGCTCTGCTGCCGTCGCCATCCAGTCCCCACCGTTTTGCGAATCACTTACTGGTTAATTCACAAGACAATGAATCAAAACGATGAATCTTGGCAACCCTAAAATTTATCAAATAGCATTTTGTGGAGATTAACCCTTTGGTTTCGTAGGAAACCTCCACAAAAAAACTCCATGTGTTTTTTTACGCAACATGGAGTTTTTAAAACTGTTGAGGCATTGGGACAGCTCGAGCATAAGTCTATATCAATAGATTATACTCTTAAGTGACTTACCCGCGTTTGCGTTGACGTCCTTTTTGTCCAAGCCCCATATTCTTGGCAAGTTTTGAACGCGCGGCTGCATAGTTTGGGGCAACCATCGGGTAATCACGCGCCAGACCCCATTTCTCACGATATTCATCAGGTGTGAGATTATAATGGGTGCGCAAGTGGCGTTTCAAAGATTTAAACTTCTTACCGTCTTCCAAACAGATGATGAACTCCGGAGTAACCGATCTGCGAGGAGATACGGCTGGTTTTTGCGGAGGAACTGCTGAATCTTCACCCTGGCCGACGGCACCAAGCAGTGCTTTATGAACTTCATTGATTAACGCAGGCAAATCCCCTGCCGTGAGAGCGTTGTTGCTAACATAGGCTGAAACTATTTCAGTGGTTAACTCAACGAGTTCTGTTTTCGATTCCATGGCTTGTTCCATATCTAAATAAATTTCCTCGTTTACATTTTTCTTATCGTTACTTATCGATAATTGCTAAATAAAAATCAAGCGCTTTTACTATTTATCTAGGTAAATTCTAGGTCGGTGCAACTTTCTACCCGGGAAAATAGAATTTTAATCCTTGTATACAATATAATGATTTGAGATATAAATTACTTGTTATGCGCATACATCAATTAGGAGATAGAGTTGCTTAATTTCATTTTCTGCGCGAAATAGAAAAATTTCTTCAAATCTCCAGAACGCTCCGCTCTACCGTTTGAGACTTTAAGTTTTTAACTTTCCATTAACCATAGTGATCCTAAATGAATCTATTCGATGGCAATGACAGCTAGGGGCATAATTAGCCAATATGAAATCCGACACTGGAATACTCTTTTTCAGCTTGAGCGTTACGCTGTTTTTCTTTTGGCTAGCTCTTTCCGGCGTTTACACTCCTACATTTATCGCTGTTGGTGCCTTATGCGCGGTTTTAATTGTCACCTTTGGCATTCGCATGTCGATTGTCGACGAGGAAGGCCATCCCGTTCATTTAACCTTAAGAGCCCTCACCTACTGGCCGTGGCTTTTATGGGAAATCGCCAAATCGTCATGGGATGTCTCCCGCCTCATTCTTGATCCGCGCCTGCCGATTTCTCCAACGCTGGTAAAGGTTCAAGGCCTGCAAAAAACCGGGTTGGGCGTCAGTATTTTTGCAAACTCCATCACACTTACGCCAGGCACAATCTCGGTGGATGTGGAGGGCGGTGAAATTCTGGTTCATGCAATTACCGCAGCGGGCGCTGAAGATCTCAAAGAAGGGAAAATGAACCGCCGGGTCAGTCAATTTGAGGGTTCCAGCTAATGTTCATTGCCGCTGCAATTGCAATTATGTTCACCTTCACCCTAGCGGTTGCCCGGGCCTTGCGCGGCCCAACCGTGTTTGACAGGCTGCTGGCGGCAAATTCTATCGGAACTTCAGCAATATTACTTCTTGCGGTTGTCGGTTTTATCACCGGACGACCAGAATTTCTGGATGTTGGCATTACTTATTGTCTGCTCAACTTGATCGGCACCCTCGCAGTATTGAAATTTTTCCGTTATGGCGATCTTGGCCACAGCGGCGAGGAGGCGGACCACTAGTGGATAAGGTCATCGACATTCTCAGTTGGGCGTTCCTGTTAAGCGGGAGTTTTTTCTATTTTGTCGGTGCTGTTGGCTTGTGGCGCATGCCGGAAGTATTTACCCGCATGCATGCCACAAGCGTCAGCGATACCTTTGGGGCGTTCTTAATGTTGAGCGGAATGATGTTGCAAGCAGGTTTTTCCCTCATCACCTTAAAGCTGGCAATCACGCTTGCCGCCCTGCTCTACACCGGGCCGGTTGCAACCCATGCACTAGCGCGGGCAGCCCGGCATGCAGGGCTGGAGCCGTGGATACCCGAAGATAAGGAGAACCCGCCATCGAAGTCCTGATAAACATGGTGCTGCTCACCTTAATGGCCGCCATTACGATTGGCGTAGTCAGAATTCGAAATTTGTTTGGGGTGGTGGTGCTTTCCGCAATCTATAGTTTTCTGATGGCCAGCATAATGGTTGTGCTGGATGCAGTGGATGTGGCCATGACCGAGGCAGCGATCGGCGCAGGCATTTCGACCGTCCTGATGCTTGGCGTTCTACATCTTACAAAGACCCGGGAATCTGAACCGGTTCATTCACAAATTCCAGCTCTGCTTATAGCCACTGTTACCGCCGGCTTTTTGGTTTTTGGAACACTGGACCTGCCGCCTTTCGGCAAGGCTGATAATCCTGTTCACAAGAATGTCGCCAACCGTTACCTGGAAAAATCAATCGAAGAAACCACGGTACCAAATGTCGTTACCTCAGTGCTGGCAAGCTATCGAGGTTATGACACGCTCGGGGAAACCGCGGTCGTTTTCACCGCTGGAATTGGTGTGTTGTTATTGTTGCGCGGACGGCGCAGATCTAAACCCGGCAAACTTCAGGATCGTCAAAATGAAGCTTGATCTCATCCTGCGAGTTACGACAAAACTCCTGCTGCCGTTCATTATCATGTATGCGCTTTATGTGCAGTTTCATGGTGATTTTGGCCCGGGCGGCGGCTTTCAGGCCGGGGCAATTGCAGCCGCGATGATGTTTCTTTACTCCCTGACTTATGGGCTGTCTGCTGCCAAGCGGGTTGTGCCGCCCAAACTCGCGGTAAACATGATCCCGCTCGGTGTTCTTATCTTCACCGGTGTCGGAATTGTCGCGATGATGAAGGGTGGGGAATTTCTTAATTATTCGGCCCTCG
>JAJFHR010000448.1 GCA_021775515.1 Hyphomicrobiales bacterium
GGCGCGATTACCTGAAAAGAAGCTGCCCCCTTCACGTCATGATCTGAAAGGCCATGAATTTTGCTTGTTTCAGGAGGTATGGGTATTTGCGGATCAACAAGTGTTTCGAAACGTTGTGTTGGTGAAACCACGCCGTTGTGAATATGCACAGCACCAATTTGAATTATGCGAGCGTTTGAGGCATCCAAACCTGTTGTCTCAGTATCAATAATCACCGCCTCAAGGGCCGTTAATGATACATTGCCTAGTGTGGACATAACAATTATCGCCTTTCAATGGGCTTGAGCAAATCCCGCCTGCAAATGGTACAATATGAAAGAAATCCGCTCCAGCCTCATTCGCAAACAAAAACACCGGGTGTCACAGGCCTATATTTGTTAGGCTGGATCATTCACGATGATAGGTTATTGTGGTAGGGATTATGTTTTTAACATAATCGGAGTACTTCATGGGACTGCCAGAATTTTTAATGGTTGAAAAGGCACCACAGCCGGTGGCAACTTTTTCTCATGCGGCAGAAATTGATGGTTGGGTATTCCTCACCGGCCAGATGCCAACCTGGCCCGGAGAGCCCGACCGCCCCCTTCCTGAAGGCATCGAAGCCCAGACTAAGCGCGTAATGGATAACCTCATCATTGTGTTGGAGGGCGTTGGCCTGGGTCTTGAAAATGTAGTGCAGGCGCGTGTCTATATCACCCATTTTGAGCGCGATTATGATGCTATGAACCAAACTTATCAGGCCTATTTTGCCAGCGGAAAACTCCCAGCACGCACCTGCATCGGTGTTACGGGTCTCGCCGTTGGTGCTTTAGTCGAAATTGACGTTGTTGCCCGCCGTCCGTGACCGGTAGTTGCCTGCGTACCGGTTCGAAAAAAATGGCTTTCAAACTTCAACTGCGTGTTTGTCTGTCATGACCGTTTTGTCGCCGTCCATTTTTGTGTGCCCTTGCCTCGGCACGATGGTCCGATCCCCGAAAATTCATTTCCCCGCAAACGTGACCGGAGCGTGGTGGAGGAGACGTTTTTGTTCTTGGCTGTCACCTGCGATGTCGCAACAAGTTCGTTGCCATTAACAGTCCAGATTTCATTAAAATATGTGGTAAAAGTAGTATCGTTTTTGAGTGTCGCTTTGACACCTGGTTTGATGTCGCGCCGACAGGAAATTACTCCGCGAAAGACATATTGGTTTGATTTTTTCTTGCTCTTGAAATCGTACCGCCCAGTGCATCGCATTGTATGTCTGGGACAATCATGTCTATTCTTGTAATCCCAGGTACCGATGATTTTCCTGTCGAGTGGCGTTTGGGAAACCCTCACCGTTGCGTTGCGCCGTGCCGGCAAACGGTTGCCAGCGGCGGCTGAACGAGCCAGAGATGAGGTGCCGACGCTGCCGTCGCTACATACCGGTGCCCATATCAAAGGGCCCGGACAAACACCATTTAGACAGGAAACGCCTTGTTTGCCAGGCCGCAAGGCAACGTGTTTCCACTTCCTGGGCCGGGCATTAACCCACTCATAAGTTATCCGCACATTTTTGCGGCAAGTATTTGAAAAATAATGCGAATGCTTTTTGCCCTGGGTGCTAGACCTGGACGCATAACCTTCATATTTAATACAGGCCCGCTGACTGACAGGATCTATTGGCAGGCACGCTGCAACAGCCTTTGGAGCAACTGCGAATACCCCAATCACACATCCTGCGATCGCTGCGATCCAACGCATGTGAAAACTCCCTGCCTTTAAGGTACTCACTCAGCCACTGGGCCCCACAGCTCCACTTCTAGAGATCAAGGATTAAGAAGTGTTCAAAATCAAGTCAACACTCACAAATCCCGAACATTTAACTAATCGGTTGACTTTTATTCTTTTGCGATTTAATTTAACCAAATGGTTGAATATAATAACGGCAAGCTTGATGCCACGTTTTCAGCACTCTCAGACCCCACCCGGCGGGCGATATTGTCACGCCTGGCGACGGGAAATCTCACGGTGTCGGAAATCGCCGAGCCTTATGAAATGTCTCTGGCGGCGGTGTCGAAGCATATTCGTGTTCTGACAAATGCAAACCTGGTCTCACAGCAAAAGGAGGGGCGCATCAGACGCTGCAGGCTTGAGCCGGGCGCGTTAAAAACCGCAGCCCAATGGCTCGAATACTACAAGCGGTTCTGGGAAGAAAATTTGCAGTCGCTTGAACGTTACATCGATACTTTGGAGGAATAAACTCGCCAAGGTCAAAATTCAGGAAAACAAGGAAAAAGTGCTATGAATGCCGCCTCAGAAACCCTTCTTGATCTTACCATTAAACGCACGATCAAGTCCTCTCCGCAGCGGCTGTTTCGAGCCTGGACACAAGCGGACGAATTGTTGAAATGGTTTGGCCCTGAAGGCGTTTCAACCGAAACGGCCGAGGTTGATCTGCGGGTCGGTGGCGCCTATCGATTGGTGTTGCGTCTGCCGGACGGAAACACCGTTGCCCACCATGGCCATTATCGCGAAATTCGCCCGGCCGAAAAACTGGTTTTTACCTGGATATTGGAAAATCAGGCGTGTGACGGCAGTAGAGGCGAAGATTGTGAAACTCTCGTTACGGTTCATTTTGAAGACCGGGGCAGTGCGACCGAACTGACGATTACCCATGAATTTCTGCCAAGCGAAAAAGCTCGCAATAATCATGAGTTTGGTTGGAACGGCTGCCTTGACAGTCTCGAACAACTGCTGGTTTGACCGGTTTTTCGCAAACTATTGATGCCCGTGTAATTTTAGGGAGTTGGACATGCAACATAAGATCGTTTCCAAAGATAAGTGGTTATCCGCCCGCAAGGAATTTTTGCTCAAGGAAAAGCAATTTACGAAGCAGCGTGACGAACTCAGCCGGCAGCGCCGCCAGTTACCTTATTGTAAAATTGACAAGGCATATGTGTTTGACGGCGCCACGGGAAAGAAATCCTTAAGCGATCTTTTCGAAGAAAAAAGCCAACTCATTGTTTATCATTTCATGTACGGGCCAGATTGGGAGGAGGGGTGCCCCAGTTGCTCGTTTTTCGTCGATAATTTTGATGGCATAAAGGTTCATCTTGCTCACCGCGATACTAATCTCGTTGTCATCGCCAAAGCGCCATACAAGACCCTGTCGGCCTACCGGTCGCGCATGGGCTGGTCGCTTGATTGGTATTCGGCAAATTCAACCGACTTCAACGAAGACTTCAAGGTGACCTTCAGCCCGCAGGAGGTCGAAAACAAGCAGATTGTCTACAATTACCGCCAAGGCGGATTTAACGGTGAACAGGCCCCCGGCGTAAGCGTTTTTCTTAAAGGAGAAAACGGCGAAATCTTTCATACATATTCCTGCTTTGCCCGCGGTCTGGACATGCTCAACGGTGCCTATCAATTCCTCGATATAACCGCCAAGGGCCGGGATGAAGCCGAACTGCCATTCACCATGGCCTGGCTTCGCCGTCACGACCAATATGAAGATTGACAGATTGCCGGTTGGCCTGGAATTACAGACATGTTAGCAATTTCCTTCGACTAAGAAAATCTAGCCCTGGCAAGGTGTCGTTTTTTTGGCATCTGACCATAGGCGTCATTGGAAAACTTTTCAGTCAGGAAATAGAAAAATGTCCGTCAGAATTCCCGGTCCGGAATATTTTTCCGGACATTTAAGCCAAAGCGACCCAGAAGTTCATGCTGCAATCACCGGCGAACTGCGCCGCCAGCAAGACGGTATTGAGCTGATTGCATCGGAAAATATTGTCAGTCTGGCAAGCTTAGAAGCGCTGGGATCGGTAATGGTGAATAAAACCGTCGAAGGCTATCCAGGCAAACGATATTATGGTGGTGTTGAGTTTGCTGATAAACTGGAACGGCTTGCTATTGACCGGGCGAAAGAACTTTTCCAGTGTAACTACGCCAATGTCCAGCCTCACTCTGGCAGCCAGGCCAACCAGGCAGCTTATCTCGCTCTGCTAAAACCGGGTGATACACTGCTCAGTCTGGCCTTAACTTCCGGAGGTCATCTAAGCCATGGGGCCAAACCCAATTTGACGGGAAAATGGTTTCATCCCGTCCAATACGGCGTGCGCAAAAGCGATGGCCTGATAGATATGGATGAGGTTGAACGCATTGCCCGCGAATGCCGGCCAAAATTGATTATTTGCGGCGGATCGGCTTATTCTCGTGTTTTGGACTTTGCCGGTTTTCGTAGGATTGCCGATGATGTGGGTGCCTATCTTTTGGCCGATATGGCTCATTTTGCCGGACTGGTAGCCGGTGGCCAGCATCCAAGTCCCATCCCCCATGCCCATATCGTCACTGCAACGACCTACAAAAACCTGCGAGGTGTCCGCGGCGGCTTGATTTTGTGCAATGACGCAGATCTGGCCAAAAAAATAGATTCAGCCATGTTCCCCGGCATACAGGGCAGCTCAATTCTAAATGCAATTGCTGCCAAAGCCGTTTGCCTTGGTGAAGCGTTAAAGCCGGAATTCAAAATTTACGCTGCCCGGGTTTTGGAAAACGCGCGCGCCCTGGCGAATGCGCTCATATCCCGCGGCATCACAATTGTAAGTGGAGGCACTGATACTCCCTTGATGTTGGCCGATCTAAGGTCTCTGGAGATTACAGGCGCTCTTGCTTCGGAAAGTCTGGAGGCGGCCGGGCTGACCTGCAACAAGAATGCCGTGCCGGGCGACACCACGCCGCCAACAATAACCTCGGGCCTGCGGTTCGGTGTATCGGCTGGAACAACCCGCGGGTTTGGGAGCGTTGAATTTACCGAAATTGGCAACCTCATTGCAGATGTTCTGGATGGCCTGAGTGAAAATCCGAATGATAATAGTGCTTGCGAACACGCCGTTCGCAAAAAGGTTCTCGATTTATGCCAAGAGTATCCTATTTATTCCGATCTCGATTAGGCCGCGCAAGAGATATCAACAAAGGTTTCATTGTAGCAGGCCCCATCTTCAATGTCGGTTCGAACATCAGATGGTATCAGAGCATTTACAGTCTGGTCCGTCGAACTCGTTTTTAGCCACGTTCCTTTCGGCGAATATAGAACACCCGGCAACACAGCCTCGGTAAGAAAGGCGGTTAATTTGACCTCACCCTGGCCGTTCCAAACCCGCACACTGTCGCCTTCGCGAATGCCGTAGGCCTTGGCATCTTTGGGATGAATTTCCACAATTTCTGGGGCGTTGGATGGTGAACAGCCGCCGAAAGTAGCGTTGGTTCGTTTATCTGAGGAAGGAGAGATGATCGAAAAGGGCAACGTCCGTTCAACCGGTTCGAAACGGGGAACGCCATAGCCAAAACGGGTTTCAAGGTCTCGTGAGAAAAGCTCTATCTTGCCGGTTTCAGTGGCC
>JAJFHR010000449.1 GCA_021775515.1 Hyphomicrobiales bacterium
CTTGCGCGGATATTCGATCAGACCAACTTCCTGAAACGAGGAGCTGCTTTGAGAAATTGCGGTTTCAAATATTTGCTTTAGCGCTTTGTAGAGATTGCGTACAAAGGGCATGTTGTCCAAAAACCGCTCGCCGAAACCGACGATGGTGCGTCCGAACAAATTAGCCGTCAGGGCACCGAGGACCATCAACATGATGATGGCAAATAACAGCCCCACCCCGGGGACGGCGAAGGGCAGATAGGTCTCAGGATTATAGGCAGCTGGTACCAACGGTTTAAACCAGCGGTCGACGAGATCAACAAACCACCAGGTGAGGTAAACCGTGATGCTGATGGGTGCGGCGATAACCAGACCGGTCAGAAAATAGTTTCGCAAACGCGCGACAAAATTACTACGGCGGGCTTTGGCCTTCTGCCGTAGAAGTCTGAATTCACTGCCTTTAACTTTTTTTGGTTTTTCTGACATTAATCGAGCATATTTTCCCTAGTACTCAAATATTCCAGTGTGGATACCATATTTCGCCGAAAGAATTGTCAAAACTATGGTCGTATGGCTAACGGAACTGAACTTATTGCATTTACCGGTTCAAATAGCGATGAACTTCACAATTCAAAAAACACAAAAAAAACCGGCATTTCTCCATCCAGCGCAGGCGCATTGAGTGTTAACCAAGCACCTTATTTAGCACAAATTGATGAAAAAAGCGTGGTGAATACCGGTTAAATTCCAGCCTCGGGTCATCAGTTATTTTTTGTTGTAGACAGGAAAACAGTTTACGCCGCGCTTATTTATGGCTTGGCATAGTTTGTTAATGGCCTGCCGGTTATTGAACGGGCCTGCCTGAATTCGATAAAACACTTTTTGCTTGGGCAATTTTACACGTTCATAATTTGGCTTTAAATTCTTCAGCAGATCGTCATGCTGGGCGCGAAGAAAAAACCAAATTTTCTCAGCCTTTTCGTCCGTTTCGCTGGTCGCAAGTTGGGCATAATAAAGCCCCTTGGGTGGGCGTCTGGCTGGTGATTTTTTAGCCGGTGTCGATCTTATTGCTTTTGTAAACCCCGGTCCGGGAACCACAAGGGCAACACTTCCGCTCGATGCATTGGCCATTGAGCCTCTTAGCGCCAGTTTTTTATATTTGACCGCTTCGGGTTGGCGTTTTACCAGATTACCCAACCGCTGATCCAGTCGATCAAATTCGGTAAGCAGTGGCCGAGAATTGTCGGGAATGTCATATTTTGTAACATTTTTGGAAATACTGGCTGTGACGGTAGGCGTTGTGTCCTGAGACGATGAGGTGTTGTTGGGAAAACTGTATAAATCCTGAGTGGTCAGCCGTGCCAGCATCGCTTGTGCTTTTTTGAATTTCGGCCGCACTCTCAAGGCATATTTGAGGGAGGTTATCGCTTCTGGCTTGCGACCTATCGCTTCATAGGCCAGCGCCAGGCCCATATATGGCAATTGTGGTTGTGGGTTGCCAAGTTCGAGGGATTTCAGGAAATTCTTGATAGCACGCTCGTTCCTACCCATCTTTCGCAAAACATTACCAAGGTTATGGTAGGCAGGGGCAAATTCTGGATTTTTGTTTATGGCCGAGGTGAAATCGGCAAGAGCTGCATTTGGGCGCTTCAAGGCATCGTGAATTATTCCGCGATTATAATAAGCGACTTTGAGGACGCTATCTTTAAGTGTTTTGAGCTTGATTGCCTGGCTATAATCTTTTCGCGCCTTGTCGAATTGCCCTAACGCCTGAAAGGCCAGGCCACGGTGATAATAAACCAGCGCCGGCAGGTTGTCTGACAGGGTTCCTGCAGAAAGAGCAGCGGAAAACTGCTCAATTGCGTCTTTGTACTGGCGTGTCTTAAGCAATTTCAAACCAAGTCCAAAGGCTTGTTTGGCGCCAAAACCCGTTTGCGACTGAGCCAGTAGCGTGCCCGGAAACCACACCGCCGCAGTTGACAGGAATACTGCCAGAATAATCGCCCGTAAAACCAATGTAGAGGTCTTCATAATCGCCGCAAGTCCCAAGGTAATCAGCGGAGGCCCATGGGGTAGTCAGTGCCAAATGGCTATCTGATCTACTTCAATTGGTGATTTTGCGGTGATTCTGATTAAGAAATCGTATTATTCAATCGTCACGGATTTAGCCAGATTTCGCGGTTGATCGACATCGGTTCCCAACAATACAGCAGCGTGATAAGCGAGCAATTGCACCGGAATTGCGTAAAGAAGCGGATTAATAAACGCGTCTGCCTTGGGTACGTGGATTAAGTCGAACAGTTCAGTGCCAATACCTTCACGCTCATCGGCATCGGTAATCATGATGATTTGGCCGCCGCGGGCAGCGACTTCCTGCATATTAGAAACGGTTTTTTCAAACAAGTTGTCGCGCGGCGCAACGATAATTACCGGAACATTGTCATCTACCAGCGCGATCGGCCCGTGTTTCAGTTCACCGGCGGCATAACCCTCGGCATGAATATAAGAAATCTCTTTTAGTTTGAGGGCGCCTTCCAGAGCGATCGGATAATTGATGCCACGGCCTAAAAACAAAATATCCCGCGCCGTGATAATTCGTTTGGCAACACCTTCGATTTCGTCACTTCTGTTGGTGATATCGGCAACATGACGGGGGACACCGATGAGAGAGCTTACCAGAGCTATCTCCTGAGCGGATGTGAGATGGCCGCGGGCGCGACCGGCTGCAATTGCCAGGCAGGCCAGCACAGTTAGTTGGCAGGTAAAAGCCTTGGTGGAGGCGACACCAACTTCCGGGCCGGCAAAAGTCGGGATAATCATATCGCTGTCGCGGGCAATTGTTGATTCCTGCACATTGACGATGCTGGCAATTTTTTGCCCGTTATCACGGCAATATTGCAGAGCGGCTAACGTATCGGCGGTTTCTCCAGATTGTGAGATGAAAAGTGCCAGTCCGTTTTTGTCCAAAGGCGCTTCGCGATAGCGAAATTCCGAGGCAATATCAACATCAACCGGTAATCTGGCGTATTTTTCAAACCAATATTTTGCAGCCATTCCAGCATAAAAAGCAGTGCCGCAAGCACATACCGTCAACCGCTCCAAATTCGCAAATTCCACTTTAAGAGCGTCCTGTTTTACTGTCCGGCTGGCCAAGTCAATATAATTAGCGAATGTGTGACCAATCACCTCAGGTTGATCGAAAATCTCCTTGACCATAAAATTCCGGTGATTGCCCTTATCAATCAATAAGGCGTAGGCGGAGGTCTGCTGCCAGGGGCGTTGGACCGGCGCACCGGTTAAATCAAAAATCTCATGTCCGGTATGAGACAAGACGACCCAATCGCCCTCCTCGAGATAAATCACCTGGCTGGTGAGCGGGGCCAGGGCAATAGCATCTGATCCCAGATACATTTCCCCCTCCCCCTTACCCAGTGCCAAGGGACTTCCCTTTCGAGCACCAATTAAGGTTTGGGTATCGCCATCAAACAGAAATACCAGTGCAAAAGCCCCTTCCAAGCGCGGCAATACCGTGCCGACGGCCTGTTTTGGTGTGGCTCCGTTTTCGATCTCGCGGGCAACTAATTGCGCGACGACCTCCGTATCGGTATCGGTGTCAAATATTTTCCCGTGGCCTTCCAGCTCTGATTTTAGATCGAGGAAATTTTCGATAATTCCATTGTGAACTACCGCCACCGTGCCGGCAGCAATCGGGTGCGCATTTTTGACTGTAGGCGCACCGTGTGATGCCCAACGGGTATGACCAATGCCAATCGGACCATTGAGAGGATCGGCCTCTTGAGCTGCTTCAAGATTAAACAGTTTTCCCGACGCGCGGCGGCGATCAAGATGACCATTTTCCAAAGTTGCAATACCGGCGGAATCATAACCGCGATATTCCAACCTCTTCAGGCCCTCCAGAAGTCGCGGAGCTGCGGGTTTGTTTCCGATAATACCGACAATTCCACACATGTTGTTAGCCCTTCAACTCTGTCGTGATTTTCATATTTTTCGACCGATATAACTTCGCCCAGCCTTCTTTATTGCTTTGCTTGCCACGTCCCACTGCTAATGCATCGGCATTGACATTCTTGGTAATGACGCTTCCTGAGCCAACATACGCCCCTTCGCCAATGCGAACAGGTGCAACCAGTGCAGAATTTGAGCCTATAAATGCGCCTTCGCCAATCTCGGTGAGATGTTTGTTATAGCCATCATAATTGCAGGTTATCGTGCCCGCACCTATGTTG
>JAJFHR010000450.1 GCA_021775515.1 Hyphomicrobiales bacterium
AAAAAGTGGCCAAGCGTTATTCCAGCGACAATGCATAGGGCTACCCAAACACTCAGATAACGGCAAAAAAAGCTGATTTGCGGCACGACAGCCGGTGAGGCATGGGTATCGGTCATGTTATTTCTCAATTAAAAAAGTTAACGGTCAGGCGATGGTGAGCTGGTTTTTTCCAATTTCATCAAGGCGCTGTTTCAAGGATAGCCTGTCGATGGTGTTGAGCGGCAGGCTAACAAAACAATCGATACGGTTTTCGAGTTGCCGGTAGGCATCAGAAAAGGCAAGTGATTTTTCCGCGCTGGTTCCCTCAACCGCAGCCGGATCAGGCACTCCCCAATGTGCTGTCATCGGTTGACCCGGCCAGACCGGGCAGATTTCACCTGCCGCATCGTCGCATACGGTAAACACAAAATCGAGATCAGGGGCATCCGGCCGGTCAAACTCATCCCAGTTTTTTGAGCGTAAGTTATCGGTGGGATAATTAAGCCGCTTAAGCAAGTCTGCGGCAAAGGAATTGACTTTTCCAGTGGGATGGCTGCCGGCGCTATAAGCCTTGAAGCGGCCTTTGCCATGCCTGTTCATGATCGCCTCGGCCAGGATTGAACGGGCTGAATTGCCGGTGCAGAGAAACAAGACGTTATAAAATCGATGATTCATTTTCTTTTTCCCGTAAATCGGTTGAGTCAACTCATCAACAAGCGGGCCGCACAATTCAGGGCGCCCGTCACAGCACTCCTGGGTTAAAAACAAAACCAAATCGTGGATAGCCGAAAGCTGGGGAGAATAGATAATTTCGCGACCTCTCCGCGTTCCTTGCACAAGCCCGGCGCGAGCCAATAGTGCCAGGTGCGTTGATACGGTATTTTGCGGTGCCTCAACTTTGCGGGCGATTTCTCCGGCTTGCAAACCATCCGGGCCGCTTTTGACCAGCAGCCTGAACACCTTCAATCGTGTTTCTTGCGATAAGGCGTGAAACACATCCATGGTTCGATTTATATCCATATATCGAGAAATACAGATATATAATTCTTCTGTCAACCAGCATGATCGGGCGCAATCTCCCAATTCATTCAATTGGACAACTTATCGTGTTCTCGTGGAGAATGTGGCCGCCTGGTAAGCCCAAGCGCAATCCAAAAGACCTGCACCGCGACAGATATTCTATCTGGGGTTTCACGGCCCAATCGGTGTCGAAAGAGGCAGTTGAAAACTCGCTTTCAGGCCGCCAAGCGATGAAGTTTCCAGCGTCAGCCTTTTATCATAAGCCTCAAGCACGTCGCCGACAATTGCCAGGCCCAAACCGGAACCTGAGATTGTTTCATCCAGACGCACACCTCTTTTCTGGGCAATCTCGCGCAAGGAGCTTGAAATTCCTTCCCCGTCATCTTCGATTTCAAATATAGCTTGTGTGTTTTTGACATGCCCTTTGACGATGATGCGACTGGTGGCGTGTTTGACAGCATTTTCAAGAAGGTTGCCGAAAATTTCGGTCAGGTCATCTTTGTCAATTTGAACGCCGAGATTTTGATTGCACTCAATTTGAAAGTCCTTGCTCTCGCTATCTGGTGTTCGTTGTAGAGTTGTGACAATTCGGTCAATGACGGGAAGAACCTCAATTATTGGCATGGTTCTCACATCGCGGATACGCGCCTTGTTTAATTCCCTTTCGATCTGCCTGCGCATGGCCAGTGCGGTTGTTTCAATGTCATTGGCAATTTCAATTTCACCTTTGCCACGCAAGCGCTTGACATCCGTCGTCAGCGCTGTCAGTGGAGTTTTGAAACCATGGGCAAGATCGCCTGCGCGGTTTTTTGCTTTTTGTATTGTTTTCTCTTGTGCTGATAACAGGTTGTTCACTTCATCAACAAGAGGTGACACCTCCGGCGGCATCGGCATCTTGATCCGCGACACAGTTCCACTGCGGACTGCGCTGAGTGATTTTTGCACCAGCGCTAGCGGGCTGAGCCCGATCGTAACCTGAAACCAACCGGCAAGCAGAAGAAACAGCCCGAGTATTGCCAGCGCGATAGCGACTTCAAAGGAAAACTTTGAACTCAGGGAGCTTAATTCTGCCGTATCGATCGCAACGATCACGCGAACAGTCTGTTCTCCAGCCGGAGATTTGAATAACAGGCGGCGCTCATGGACCAGCACAGAGGAGCTTTGTGGTCCTGCTAAGTAGTGAATATGGACCTTCCCAAAGCCGGGCGTATCATTTGGCAAAGTCATCCGTGTATCCCACAGAGAACGCGACCGGGCCGATACGCCAGCGGTTTCATTGTTTATCTGCCAGTAAAGGCCGCTGAAAATATTTTCGAACCGTGGATCGGCGAGTTTTCCGGCAAGATGCGGCATGCCCGATGGCTCAAAACTGAGGCGGGCTGCAATTTGAGCGATATACGTGTCCAGTTCGCTGCCGATCCGCCGTTCCACATGCCGTTCGAACAGATAGATTAGGCCATAGCCGGTGATAATCAGTGCCATGGCAATGGTAATTACCTGAATGACCTGCAACCTGAGCCTTAGAGAATGTGTTTTCATGATTGTGTGTTCATGATCGCATAACCAAAACCCCGCCGGGTTTCAATTAATCCGGCACCCAGTTTTCGCCGCAACCGGCCAACAAGAACTTCTACAGCATTTGATTCACGCTGTTCATATTCCCCCTGTAGATGCTCAGCCAATTCCTGTTGCGGCACCACCCGGTCACAATGATGCATCAGATAGGCCAAAAGGCGGTATTCCTGGGGCGTCAGAGATTTCGGTACACCATTTACCGTCACGCGCATTTGCCTCGGGTCCAGCTTGACCTTGCCGATAACAATCGCAGGGTTTGCATGTCCGGTCGAGCGGCGAATGACGGCTCTTAAGCGTGCCAGCAATTCATCCATTTCAAAGGGTTTGGGAAGATAGTCGTCGGCGCCGGCATCAATACCATCAACACGTTCGCTCCAACTGCCGCGCGCGGTCAATACCAGGATGGGAAAGTGGCGATTATTTTCTCGCCATTTTTTCAAGATCGCCAGACCATCCATTCCCGGCAGACCAAGATCAAGGATCACGGCAGCGTAATCTTCCGTGTCCCCCTTAAACCAAACTTCTTCGCCATTTGCTTCATGATCGACAATGTAGCCCGCACTGGTGAGGGTCTCACTGACGTCTTTGATAATTCTCGGATCATCTTCTGCAAACAGAATTCGCATCAATCATCCTCTTTCCTGACAATCCTGCCTGTTTTTGCATCGACATAAATCTCCGTGACCCGGCCGGATGCGTCGATATATTTTAATTCATAAATTGGCCTGCCGTTTTCGATTTCAAATTCAGTCTCAATCAGTTCACCGTCAATTTGCGGGCGTATGGCTTTTAAAATTTCTTCAAACGGCAGAATATCTTGCGATTGGCGCTGCTTTAAAACTTGTTCCTGCTTTAAATCACTGATGACCGCATCTGCATATGCGAATTTGCCAAGCAAAACGCCAGCGGTACTTATGGCGGCAACAACGATGACTGCAATCATGTAGTTAGTCTTGTTTTCCATAACCCCTTCATATCGCATCCAACATGACAATTCACTGAATAGGTTGATCAGCGATGTGTCATGACACCCGGTTTATATCAGGATCATCGCTACTGTGGCGATTTGAAAATCGAAAGGAAAAACTCATGAAAAAGCTTCTAATTCTCTCAACCTCAGCAGTTACGCTGGCTTTGTCTTCACCTGTGCTTGCAAGCGATGATGACGCATATTGCGGTAAAACTGAAGGCCAGCCAATGCAACTTGAGGCGGTAAAAGCCAAAGTTGCCGAGAAGGGCTATGAGGTGCGCCGGATCAAACGTGAAGATGGTTGTTTGGAAGTTTACGCCATAGATAAGAACCGCGCGCGCGTTGAACTCTATGTCAACCCTGTATCGGGTGTAATCGTCAAAACCGAAAACGGGTCGTAGTATGTCTACTATCGAAAATACACCAAGGGCTGGCCGTTCACAACGGCCAGCCGAGGTAAAAGTCTGGGATATTGCTATCCGGTCGTTTCACTGGTCTTTGGTAATTTCCTATGTACTTGTCTGGGTCAGTGCAGATGAATGGGACCGGCTCCATGAGCTTGCCGGATACGTTATCGGTGGTTTGATTGGATTTCGCCTTATTTGGGGAATGGTGGGCTCGAAGCACGCAAGGTTTAGTGATTTTATTTACAAACCCTCCGCGGTATATTTTTACCTGCGGGATAGTTTGTTCCACAGAGCTAAACGATATCTCGGGCATAATCCCGCCGGTGGCGCAATGATCATCGCCTTGTTGTTGTCTCTCATAGCCGCAACAATTTCGGGCATCGCCATGACTACCAATACTTTCTGGGGCAGTGAATGGGTCGAGGAGCTTCATGAAATCACCGCCAATTTGACGCTTGTTCTGGTGATTTTGCATCTTGCCGGCGTTGTTTACAGCAGTGTTGCTCACGGCGAAAATCTTGTCCGCTCAATGATCTCCGGTTTCAAGCGGCATTAACTGGAATTTGCGATCAAACCAAAACGCTCAAGATTGAAATACCGCCAATTCATTGCCCCCGACGGGGATATTAGTTACCAAATTTATTTCCGCTAACTTCTGTTAAATCTAGTGAATCTGCTGTAGGAAGAACAGGTGTTTCAATCTGCTAGGGTACATATCAGGAAATGACGATTTCACTTTATAAGGGCGATTTGCCGGATGGCCTTGATCTTGGCGCGGTCGTTGCCATAGATACGGAAACCCTGGGCCTTCATCCCCATCGAGACAAACTTTGCGTTATTCAGCTGTCTTCGGGCGATGGCAACGCTCATCTGGTGCAATTTGACCGTGATACTTATCAGGCCCCAAATTTAAAGCGAATGCTGAGTGATGTAAATATTGTCAAACTCTTCCATTTTGCCAGATTTGATGTTGCCATGCTTTCTCACTATCTTGGCATCATCACAACTCCGGTCTACTGCACAAAAATTGCTTCCAAACTGGTCCGTACCTACACCGACAGACATGGCCTTAAAGACCTATGCCGGGAATTGTTGGGGCGTGAATTGTCCAAACAACAACAAAGTTCTGACTGGGGAGCAGAGACGTTGAGCGAGGCGCAACAGGCCTATGCAGCTTCCGATGTGCTCTATCTGCACGAAATTAAATCCCGTCTCGATCAAATGCTTACCCGGGAAGGGCGAGTGGAATTGGCCGCCAAATGTTTTGAATTTTTACCGACCCGTGCCAAGCTCGACCTAGCGGGATGGCCGGAAGAGGATATTTTTTCTCACTAACTCCCGCTGCCGGGCAAAATTTGATCGGTGTTGAGTTTTTTCGCCGAAAGAAAGAGTAACGACGGCGGGTACAAATAAAGATATGTTGTTGCCAAAGTCGATTTGCCGTTAAGGGGACTTAACATAGAGCGCCTTTATGATGCCTTATTAAGACAATAGGTCCTGCCTCTGGAGGGCTGTGATAGCAGATTATGATGACAGAGCCTGAATAACAGTGATGTCGAATACACACTCTCTTAGCGCGTCAACGCCAGCAACGCCAAAGAACTTACGGCCTGCTAATGCACGCGCTACGGCCCACACCATCAAGCAACACAGTCGCCGTGTGGCCGTATTGCGCTGGATGCTGCCTGTTTGTTGTTTGGCTATTATCGCGGTATTTTTATATACATCCGGCGTTTTTCAAAACCTTCTCAATCCTCCCCTGGAAGAGGCGCTGCCGATTGTTTCGGAAAAAACAGTCGAAATGGTCCAGCCCCGCATGTCCGGAGTTGATAAAAAGGAGCAGGCTTACGAATTGACTGCCGAAACAGCCAAGCAGAATATTGATGATCCGACCAAGGTCACTTTGGAAAACATCACCGGATCTCTGGAGCTCAATTCACAAAACGACAAGATCGCCATTACCGCTAAATCTGGTTTTTTGGATACGGAAGCCAATTTTCTCCAGCTCAGAGAGAAAATAAATGTTACGTCAAATCAGGGCTATTCTGCCGTACTTGTCTCGGTTGATGCCAAGCTCAAGGAAAAATATATCACCTCAAATGACCCCGTTTTTATTGATTGGGAGGGTGGATCGATTAACGCTAATGGTTTGGAAGTGAAAGATCAGGGAAATGTGATCCGTTTTCTTAACCGGGTGAGGGTTAAAATCACGCCAAAGTCCGTCAAAAAGGATATAAATTGATGGTATTCAACCGGTCGCATCGAAGCTCCCGCAGCCTTGTCTATGAGAGGGCTCGCCACCCCGGAAAATACGCGAGTTTTCAAAACCGATTGGTATTTGGGCTATTGGGATCATTTTTACTGGCCGCTGCGAGCCTGTCGCCGCAATTGGTCGTGGCGCAATCAATTGATTCGCCCTTTGGCGGATTTGCCAATGATAACAAACAACCGATAGACATTGAGGCCGACGAACTCGAGATTAAGCAAAAAGAGAATATTGCCGTTTTCAGCGGTCGGGTGAATGTTTTACAAGGTAAGGTGAGGCTTCAAAGCGCCCGATTGCGGGTAAAATATTTTGATGTCGGCAAGGGCAAAAAACGTAAGCGCGAAATCAGCCGCCTTGATGCCACAGGCGGCGTGATTGTCACCAGCGGA
>JAJFHR010000046.1 GCA_021775515.1 Hyphomicrobiales bacterium
TTTTGGCGCACCAGCCATTTTGTCAAAATTCTCTCGCCTGCTTATCGACCCCAATCGCGGCGTGGATGATCCGACTTTGATAATGCGGGTTTCAGATGGTGCGGTGATTCCAGGCAACGCCACTTTGGACGCCAAAGATATTTCTATCAGGCGCCAGCGTTATTACGACCCTTATCATCAAGCGATCAACAATTTGATTGATCAGGCTCTGAGTGAAAAGATTTTTCCCGTATTGATTTCTATTCACAGCTTTACGCCGGCGTGGAGAGAAATCAGGCGGCCCTGGCATGCAGGAATTTTATGGGATAAAGACCCGCGATTTGCCGTTCCTCTGATCAATTCCTTATCAAATCAGGATGATATTCTGGTGGGAAATAATCAGCCTTATAAAGGAGCGTTAAAAGGCGACAGTCTTTACCGCCATGGAACGATGCGCGGTCTTACACATGGGCTTGTCGAAATTCGCCAGGACCTTGTCATTGATGATCTGGGCATTGAGGAATGGCAGGACCGGCTGGCAGGAGCCATTGAGGAAACGATGAAGGTTACGGGGCTGCATAAAATTATACACTATGGCTCACATTCGGATTAGATTGCCAGATAAGTGTGGGGGTGAGCTTGATCAAAGGAGATTTTTAAAATGGACAAAAAGATGACAACCGAGTTTGAAGCCGCAGCATTTCGGCGTCTGGTGAACCACCTTCGGGAACGAACTGATGTGCAGAATATTGATCTTATGGAGTTAGGTGGTTTTTGCCGAAACTGTTTGTCCAATTGGTATCGCGAAGCAGCCGAAGAAAAGGGTCAGGTTCTGACGAAAGAAGAAGCGCGGGAAATTGTTTATGGAATGCCTTACGGGGAGTGGAAATCAAAACATCAAACCGAGGCAAGCCCGGAACAGTTGAAAAAACACGATGAGATTATGACAGGACATTAGAGCCAAATCATATTACTCAGGCCAAAAACTCCTCTCATTGCTCCACCAGAGCATGGGACGTTAACAACAAGAATTGAGAAAGGAAAGGCGAACATGGCCGAAACCGGCGGTATCGCACAGGAGCAGTTGCGTCAGATTATTGCGCGTATCGAGCGCCTTGAAGAAGAAAAGGCTGCGCTGGCAGCCGATATTAAAGAAGTCTATGCTGAAGCTAAAGGCAACGGGTTTGACGTTAAAATACTGCGAAAAGTCGTGCGATTAAGAAAGCAGGATCGGGCAGAACGCCTCGAAGAGCAGGAAATTACTGATCTTTATTTACATGCTTTGGGCATGCTTGAGCCTCAAGAGTAGGGCCAAAATTTTTAGGTAATTTATTGGGTTCTTTTGCGCAGGACAGGGTCGCTCTTACCTGCGAACATCGGAAACAGGGCTGACAGGAGACCGAACGGGTTTGAATCATTCTTATCCTCATCAGGCTCCGGTGGGCTGAACGGGCTCTGCTTTTGAACTGCCGCCGTAATTTCCGGCACTTCGTCAAGGTTAGCTGCGGCCAAGCGGATACGTAAGCGTTTGGTTTCCAAAGCTGCCTGGGAAATCAAACGGTCACCCTTGAGTTTGCGATTTACGTTCACCAAGCCATCTGACAACGGCTGTTTACTGGTCTTGTAAGCGGAGGCTATGCGTGCTCCGCCATTAGAACGAAGATTGTTGTTAAACTCGTTGCTGGGGGCGATTTTGGCTAATCCAAAAAGGGAACGCCTTACCTGCCGGGGTTGTACCGGGCGGGCCGTGATCACTTCCACGGAGTTTGCAACCGGGCGGGCGACAGCTACCTCTTTTTGCGGGCCCGTGGCAGGGTTTTGGAGACCGGCGGACTGCTGGGTTGCTAAACCTGAAGCTGAGGCAACCACGAATTGTGAAGTAGGGGCAGCGCGCTGGGCACGACGGGCTAGGACAACCGGGTTGGCCTGCGGCAGGGGAACCGACCCGTTGATGATCGGTCCTGGAGGTGTTGCGGAGGCAACGACAAATGCTGGTTTAGACCGCGGCACCGGTACATTGCGGGCAAGGCGGACGGAAAGGCGGGATCTTGGCAGTACCCGACGCCGCTGTTTTTTTGGTTGCAGGGAGGCAAGCCGTACTTCGGCAGGGGCTGCAATTCGGCTGGGCGGTGCACCGCGTATCACGCCTGAAGGCGGGCGGCTTACGACTGTCGGCCTTGGCAGTGGACGGCTGGCAACCCGGCCGGCAATCGGGCGGGCAACGCCGCGCGGAACATGGAGAGATTTGCCTTTGGGAAACAGGCGGGCTAATTGGCGCCGGGACATGCGCGGCCAATGGCGAACACTTCCAACATCGACGTGAACGAAGTTGCCACGGTAATATCCAACACCACCGCCTTGTTTGCGCATTGCATAGTCGCGCAGTTTTTCCACTGACACATCGGGGAAGCGCACATCCATCGCCATGCCGAACATATGGCGGCTAACACGGCTTACCCCCCGGCTGCGACCGCGCAGCATGGCATTGGTTTTTGGCGAGCGGTATCCGGAAAGAACACTGATCGGCTTACGAGACTTTAATCCGGTATGAATTTCCCACAAGAGGTCAATCAACTTCGGGTCCATGCGCACGACCTGATCGGTGCGCCAATCCCGCAGGATGTAATTAAGTTTGCGCATGGCGGAAGGAATATACTGGCCGTAACGCTTATAGGTGACCGTGAGGTTTTGTTTGCTGTGAGGATTATAAAATGAAATGGCGCGCGTTCCCGAAATCGCTGAAGCATCGGTTGCGAGCAAAGCCCCGAGCCAAAGCGCAGAGCCACTCAGGATGCCCCAGAAAGCAAATGTCCGGCTGGACAAAAAGCGCTTAAGGAAATCACGATTTAAAATTTTAAACGGCACGACACTTCCCGTTATTTTTTCGGGCTTGTGCAAGTCCAACCATTTGGCACTCCCGCCTCGCCACTGCAAACACAAAAACAAGCTTCTTAAATTCAGCAAATTTTACCCCGAATTTTTAGCACGGGGAAATCTACCAACGTCCTATCTCACAATATTGTAGTTAACAGGCGGTAAATATAGGCTATTTCATGGCAATGTGAAATTGATTTGGCACAATTTTTATTCTTTTATCACTACCACATTATTTATCCGTGATAATTATGCTGAATAATTCCATAATCGCGCTGGCAAAACCCATTAGAATGTCGAAAATAATTTCGACGGCATGTTACCAGCAATTATCCGGGTTTAACCGATTCTTACCACGTCTTTCCGGCCGATCTTTATCAAACCGGGGCTGGATTTCATCGTGTATTTTGGGATTATCGTTAAGAGAAGTGCTCTTCCAGACCCATTTCCCTGACCTTGCGATACAGGGTCGAGCGGCCGATACCTAATTTTCTGGCCACCTGAGACATGTGCCCGCGATAACGTTCAAGTGCTAGACGAATCATATCCGCTTCGATTTCATCGAGGCGGCGCATGTGACCATCGTCCATTGTTGCCGGAATTCCAAGAGAGCTGCCGTTTGCTGTATGAGTTGGCATGGTTTTCGGAAAATCACCTCCGATGATTGCCGGGCCTTCAGGCATTTTTATTTCAATCGGGGCTGGGGCTGCAGGCACTTCCACATCAAAACCATCAACCAACGCGGCGATTTGGGGAAATTCGCTGAGACCCAAGCGGTCGCTTTCGCACAGGACGACGGCTCTGAAAATCGTGTTTTCAAGCTGACGTACATTTCCAGGCCATGGGTATAACCGCAAAAGCTGCATCGCCTCTTCGCTGATGCCATTTATCTTGCGACCTTCTTCGGCAGAAAATCTGGAGATAAAGTGAGATACGAGCGGTCCAATATCTTCCTGCCGGTCAACTAAAAGGGGGACGAAGATGGGAAACACATTCAGCCGGTAATAGAGGTCTTCGCGGAATTCCCCCTGTTTGACCATTTCTATCATGTCGCGGTTGGTGGCCGATATCAATCTGATATCAATTCGTGTTGGTTTTTTGGCACCGACGGGGTCAACTTCGCCCTCCTGAATGGCGCGTAATAATTTCACCTGTATGTGGGGAGGCAGCTCACCGACCTCATCGAGGAAGAGCGTGCCGCCATTGGCTTCTACGAATTTTCCCGCGTGTTTTTCAGACGCACCGGTAAAGGAGCCTTTTTCGTGGCCAAAAAGAATACTCTCAACCAGATTTTCCGGCAGCGCCCCACAGTTTACGGCAATAAATGGTTTCCCCCGGCGATCGCTACATCCCTGGATGGCGCGGGCAACAAGCTCTTTTCCGACACCGCTTTGCCCCTCAATTAAAATCGGAATATTTGATTTAGCCGCACGTTCGCCAAGCCGGACCACATTCGTCATGCCGCTGCTTTGGGCAATCATATCTGCGAAGGTGAAAACACCCTTGGCTTGTTTTTTGATGCGGGTGATCTCGCCGGCAAGGGCGTTGACTTTAAGAGCGTTTTTTATGGAAACCTGTAAACGTTCCGGGCTTACGGGTTTTACAACAAAATCATCTGCACCGGCCCGCATGGCGCTGACAACTGCATCAATACCGCCGTGCGCGGTTTGCACAATGACCGGCAAATTCCTGAATTCGGGTTTTATTTTCTCCAATACTCCCATGCCGTCCAGATCGGGCATGACCAGATCGAGAATCATCAAGGAGACCTGATGACCTTTTTCACCAGATAGAATATCAACAGCAACCTGCCCGCTTTCGGCCAAAATCGTATGATAGCCAAATCTGGAGATAACTTCGGTTAATATTCTGCGCTGTACGGGATCATCGTCCACGATCAGGACTGTTTGAGACATATACGCAACTCTTTTAACTCGCTACAACACATGCAAAGAAACTGATCTTCCGTTTCTTGCTGTGTCCCCCTAAACTCCAGAAATAACCAGGAGAATTAATCTGATTTGCTTCATATTGACGCAAAACGGTAAAGACGACATTAAAGCTCAGCGTAATTTCAAACATTTAGCAACATTGCTGCAGAAAGAGTTTAAAGATGTCACGCTGCTGCTTTTCCGCCTTTCCTGCAAGATATTGAAGTAGTTGAAATGCAAGGCAATATAAGTTGATGTTGAGGGTGGTATTTAACCGGTGATTATGTGTTAGGAACACCGGTGTAGGAGCCAAACAGGGCGAATTGATTAAAAATGGAGAACGAATGTGAGAGAGCTTAGCGCCTTTCCTGAAGCTGTGTTCGATACCACGGTTGAAAAATCCGCCGATGATGATGCTGATGTTCTGGGAAAGATGCCGGAATGGAATCTTGATGACCTTTACCCCGGCATGACGTGCGATGCGCTGGTCAGTGATTTTGATAAATGCAGCCAGGAGGCACAAAAATTTCAGGATCGCTACAAGGGCAAACTTGAAGAGCTCATCAAGTCTGCTGATGGCGGGTCTCACATTGCCACGGCAATTAAAGAGTTTGAAGCCTTGCAGGAAATGCTCGGGCGTATCATCTCTTACGCCGGACTGCTGCATGCGGGAGATAATGCCAATACGGAAATTTCCAAATTTTACAGCGATGTCCGCGACCGGTTGACGGATATCAGCACAGATTTTTTGTTTTTCACGCTTGAGTTAAACCGCATCGGCGATGCGGATATTACAGCGGCCCTGAAAAATGCAGACCTTAAATATTATGAACCGTGGTTGGTCGAGTTGCGCAAGTTGCGGCCCTATCAGCTGGACGATGAAATTGAACGGCTTTTTCATGAAAAAGGGGTCACCGGTCGCGCCTCGTGGAGTCGGTTGTTTAATGAGACCATCAATGATTTGAAATTCGAGGTCGAGGGTGAAAAAGATCCACTTTCCATTGAACGGACTTTGAATATTCTTCTCGAATCTGACGGAGTTCGCCGTAAAAGTGCATCCGATGCGCTGGCCAAGACATTTAAGGAGCATGTTCGTGTTTTTGCCCTGGTCACCAATACACTGGCCAAAGACAAGGAGATTTCTGACAAGTGGCGTGGTTATGAAGATGTGGCTGATTCGCGACATCTGGCCAACAGCGTTGAACGCTCGGTCGTCGATGCACTTGAAACCGCCGTAAGAGAAGCTTACCCGCGCATTTCCCATCGCTATTATTCCATGAAAGCCAAGTGGATGGGCACTGATACGCTGATGCATTGGGACCGCAATGCCCCGTTGCCGGAGCGGGATGACCGCAAGGTAGGTTGGGACGAGGCAAAAAAGACGGTTTTGGAAGCCTATAATGGCTTTGCCCCGGAAATGTCTGAAATTGCCTCGCGATTTTTCGACAACAACTGGATTGATGCACCTGTCAGGCCGGGCAAATCACCCGGTGCGTTTTCTCATGGCACCGTGCCAAGTGTGCATCCCTACGTGCTATTGAATTATCAGGGCTCGCCGCGTGATGTCATGACACTTGCCCATGAACTTGGCCATGGTGTGCATCAGGTGCTGGCGGCAAAGCAGGGCGCCTTGATGGCCTCTACACCGCTAACCCTGGCGGAAACTGCCAGTGTGTTTGGTGAGATGCTGACATTTCGTTCTTTGCTTGCCAATACCAGAGAACCGGCGATGCGCAAGGCGCTGCTGGCGCAAAAAGCCGAGGACATGATTAATACCGTTGTGCGCCAGATTGCTTTTTACAGCTTTGAACGCAAGGTGCATATGGAACGTCGCAGCGGTGAATTAACACCGGAACGCCTGGGTGAAATCTGGCTGGAGATACAAGCAGAAAGTCTGGGTCCGGCAATCAAGTGCGGCGAAGGCTATGAAGCCTTCTGGTGTTACATTCCTCACTTTATCCATGCGCCGTTCTACGTTTATGCCTATGCCTTTGGTGATTGTCTGGTGAATTCGCTGTATGCGGTTTACGAGGAATCACCTGATGGATTTGTGGAGAAATATTTCGATATGCTTAAAGCTGGCGGCTCCAAACACCATAGCGAACTGCTCAAACCTTTTGGTCTTGATGCTGCCGATCCCGAATTCTGGCACAAGGGATTGGGCGTGGTTGAACGGCTGATTGATGAGTTGGAGACGTTGTAGCGTAATGGAAAGACACATTTAGTGGCTCGGGATGGCGAAACATCTGGCGAAGAGAACCGATTGAGTGGCCGCGTCAAGCGCTATGCTCAGGTAGGAACAAATGTCGGAGGTGTTGCTGCGCGGTTGGCCGGGGCCAAATTTTTTGGCCTGACCCAGGACAAAACCAAAGAAGCAGAACAACTCAGGAAAGCTCTGGGCGGCCTTAAGGGGCCGTTAATGAAAGTTGCCCAGCTTCTGGCAACTATCCCGGATGCCTTGCCGGCTGAATATACCGCGGAATTGTTGCACCTTCAGTCTAATGCACCGGCAATGGGCTGGCCGTTCGTGCGGCGGCGAATGGCGGCGGAACTTGGCGGAGACTGGCAGTCAAAATTCAAGAGCTTTGATCGCGGCGCGTCGGCCGCAGCCTCCCTGGGCCAGGTTCATCGAGCGGTTTCACATGACGACAGGATACTGGCCTGCAAGCTGCAATATCCTGATATGCAATCGGCGGTTGAAGCTGATCTGCAACAGCTCAGACTGATTTTTGCCATTCACCGGCGCATGAACCCGATTATTGATACTTCGGAAATCGTCGAGGAGATTGGCGAAAGATTGCGTGAGGAACTCGATTATGAACGCGAGGCCCGGCATATAAGTCTTTATGCTGAGATGTTGGCGGAAATTGAAACGATCCACGTGCCGGCAACTGTACCGGAGCTTTCCACGTCACGGTTGTTGACGATGTCGTGGCTTGAAGGATCGCCATTGCTGGATTTTAAAGCGCATGGGCTTAACGGGCGTAACCTGATTTCGGAGCATATGTTTAAGGCATGGTGGATGCCGTTTTGCCAGTTTGGCGCCATTCATGGTGATCCGCATCTTGGCAACTACACCGTGCGTTGCGACGAGGCCGGCGAACCGGTGGGGATAAATCTTCTGGATTTTGGCTGCATCCGTATCTTTCCCCCGAGCTTTGTCGGCGGTGTCATTGACCTTTATCACGGGCTTCGCAGTAATAACCGCGCGCAGGTTGTCCACGCTTACGAGACCTGGGGGTTTCGCAACCTTGACAATGAACTCATTGACATACTCAATATCTGGGCGAATTTTATTTACGGTCCCTTGCTTGAGGATAGAGTGAGAGCAATTGCTGATGGTATTAGCCCAAGTGAATATGGCCGTAAGCAAGCTTTTTTGGTTCACCAGGCGTTGAAGAAAAAAGGCCCGGTGACTGTGCCGCGGGAGTTTGTGTTCATGGACCGGGCCGCAATTGGTCTTGGAGGAGTGTTTTTACACTTGGGTGCCGAACTAAACTTTTACCGCCTTTTCAATGAGGCACTGGAAGAGTTTACTTTGGAGAGGTTAACCGCGACCCAGGAAGCTGCACTGGTCAGATCGGGTGTTATATAGCGACCGGCGACATACTGGCGCACCCAAAACTGTAAAGCTTACTTGTAGCTTTTTTAAATTTGATATATTTCTGCATAACCACATACTGGCAAAAAGGAACTTTCAACATGGCTGACAATGCTGCACCCTCCATGGACTACGAAGAACACACCAAAACCTATGCTCGATTTGTCCAGTGTTCTATCGGGTTGACGGCAGCGTGTTTATTTATATTGGTCGCATTGATTGGATTTGGTGTCGGAAGCGGTGTAGGCTCTATTCTCGTGGCTACAATCGGTATGCTTGTCGGCTTTGGCACGGCAGTGTATGGCGCAGCTTCTGAACAGAATAGCTGGATCCCGGCGTTGGTGGTTTTAGTATTAATGGGCCTGGCAACGGTGGTGTTTCTCTAGAGTAAAAAAAGAAATCAAATGAAGATTTTTGTCCCTGTTGAACAGGTTGCTGGTGAGCCCCGTGTTGCGGCGTCACCTGATACAATTAAAAAGTTTACGGCGCTTGGTAATGCTGTTTCGGTTGAAACAGGGGCCGGTAAAGGCGCGCACGTGAGCGATGCGGCCTTTAGTGAAGCAGGCGCAAAAATTGTTAAAACAAAGACGCAGGCGGCCAAAGAAGCAGACATAATATTGAAGGTGGTCAGGCCGACGCCGGAAGAGGCAAAAGGATATAAAAAGGGTGCTGTCGTTGTCGGTATTCTCGACCCTTATTCGGACCTTGACGGCCTTAAAGCACTATCAAAATCAGGCGTGAGCGCCTTTGCCATGGAGTTGATGCCGCGCATTACCCGGGCACAATCGATGGATGTTCTGTCTTCTCAATCAAATCTTGCCGGATATAAGGCGGTCGTTGATGCTGCTGCTGAATTTGACCGGGCGATGCCAATGATGATGACCGCTGCCGGCACTATTGCCCCGGCGCGGGTTTTTGTTATGGGGGCCGGTGTTGCCGGTCTTCAGGCGATTGCGACAGCCCGCAGATTAGGTGCCATTGTCAGTGCGACCGATGTGCGCGCGGTTGCCGCCGAACAGGTCGAAAGTCTCGGAGCCAGCTTTGTCATGGTTGAAAGCGATGATGAAGATGGCGGGCAGACCGCAGGCGGTTATGCCAAAGAAATGAGTGATGACTATAAAAAACGTCAGGCGGAACTTGTCGCTAAAACGATCGCCAAACAGGATATTGTGATTTGCACTGCCCTTATCCCCGGCAGACCAGCCCCGACGCTGGTGAGCAAAGAAATGGTTGAATCAATGAAGCCGGGCTCCATTGTTGTTGATCTTGCGGTTGAACGCGGTGGTAATTGTCCGTTGTCCAAACCGGGCGAGATTGTCGAGCACAAGGGTGTCAAGATCATGGGCCACCTAAACGTGGCCGGCCGGATACCGGTTGATGCTTCAAAACTATACGCAAAGAACCTGTTGAATTTCCTCGAACCGATGTTCGACGGCGAAAGCGGTAAATTCAATATCGACTGGGAAGATGAAACTGTGACCGGCACAGCATTGATGCGGGACGGTAAAATTATCCATCCCGTTCTTAGTGGCAAGGAATAATAAGATGGCTCGATTGACAGCGGAACAGGCGGTTGAAAAAGCGCAGGCAGCCGCACAGGCGGCGCGCGATGCCGCAGAAAGTGCACAGGCGTTTGCAGACGCGGCAGCAGTTGCAGCAGCGGCTGGAACTGAAGCTGTGACCGGGGGGGCAGGAATTGACCCGTTTGTGTTCAGATTTGCCATTTTCGTGCTGGCTATTTTTGTCGGTTATTTTGTCGTCTGGAGCGTAACACCCGCGCTGCACACGCCGCTGATGTCGGTGACTAACGCGATTAGTTCGGTCATTATCGTTGGCGCGCTGCTGGCGGTGGGCGTTGATGGCGGGTCGATGGCCGATGCCGAGGCAATCTGGGCTGCAAAACTGTTCGGGTTTTTTGCCCTTATATTGGCCTCAGTAAATATTTTTGGCGGATTTCTTGTAACCGAGCGCATGCTCGGCATGTACAAGAAAAAGGGCTGATAGGAGTAATAAACGATGTCAGCCAATGTGATTGCTTTACTTTATCTCGTCTCCGGCGTTTTGTTCATTCTGGCGCTGCGCGGCTTATCCTCTCCTGAAAGTTCCAGACGCGGAAATAGATATGGCATGATTGGCATGGCTATTGCCGTTGTCACCACGCTGATCGTTGCCTCACCAACCGGATTTACGACCTGGGCGATGATAATCGGCGGGATGGGTGCCGGTGGCGCCATAGGTGCGGTGACCGCACGGCGCATTGCCATGACCGATATGCCGCAGCTGGTGGCTGCCTTTCATTCATTGGTTGGTCTTGCCGCAGTCCTCGTTGCAGCCGGGGCGCTCAATGCGCCCGAAGCCTTTGGTCTAGGTGCACCGGGAACGATTAAAGCCGCCAGCCTGGTTGAGATGTCTCTGGGCGTTGCTATTGGCGCGATAACCTTTACCGGGTCTGTCGTTGCCTTCACCAAACTGCAGGGCCTGGTATCCGGGGCTCCGATGACGTTTGATTATCAGCACACTCTAAATGCTGCCCTGGGCGTTTTGCTGGTTGTGCTGATTGCCTGGTTTAGCGCCAGCGAAAGCCAAACCGTTTTCTGGATGATTACGCTGTTATGTTTTGTCATCGGCGTATTGATAATAATTCCCATCGGCGGGGCTGATATGCCGGTTGTTGTGTCCATGCTGAATTCATATTCCGGTTGGGCTGCTGCCGGTATCGGTTTTACCCTGGGAAATACTGCCCTGATTATTACCGGTGCCCTGGTGGGCTCTTCCGGTGCAATTCTCTCCTACATTATGTGCAAGGGCATGAACCGGTCTTTCTTCAACGTTATCCTTGGTGGTTTCGGCAGTGATGATGCTTCGGCTGCTGGTAGCGGCGCTGTAGAAACCCGCCCGGTAAAACGCGGCAGTGCGGAAGATGCGGCCTTCATCATGAAAAATGCGGGCTCGGTTATCATTGTACCGGGATATGGAATGGCGGTTGCCCAGGCACAGCATGCTTTGCGCGAAATGGCCGATATATTGAAAAGCGAAGGCGTCAAGGTAACTTATGCCATACACCCCGTTGCCGGACGCATGCCTGGTCACATGAATGTTTTGCTGGCTGAAGCGAACGTGCCTTATGATGAAGTTTTTGAACTTGAAGACATCAATAGCCAGTTTCCGACCGCTGATGTGGCATTTGTCATCGGTGCCAATGACGTGACAAACCCATCGGCAAAAACTGATACAGCAAGTCCTATTTACGGCATGCCGGTGTTGGATGTTGAAAATGCGGCGACGGTTCTTTTTGTCAAACGCTCCCTGGGATCAGGTTATGCCGGCATTGAGAATGAGTTGTTCTTCCGCGACAATACGATGATGTTGTTGTCTGATGCCAAGAAAATGGTCGAAGACATCGTCAAATCGTTATAAGAATTCTCAGAAAGTAATTGATCCTGAAATTTGAAGGGTGAACACTGCTGCATGGAATCGCCACTCATTGATCCCCAGACGTTGGCTGCCGTTGCTCAGTTTTCAGAGGTCGGCACGCAGTATCTTGTTAATTTTGCCTTTGCCGTTCTCACTCTCATTGCAGGTTATATATTCGCCAATTGGGCGCAGCGCCGTTTATTGGTAATCCTGGCCCGTATTCCTAATTTTGATGACACGCTGGAACCTTTTCTCGCCAAGCTGGTCAAATATTCCATATTGATTTTGGTTGTAATTGCGGTGCTGGCCCGATTTGGGGTTCAGACTACCAGTATCATTGCCATTCTTGGCGCTGCCGGTCTTGCCATTGGCCTGGCGTTGCAGGGCACGCTGGCCAATATTGCAGCCGGCGTCATGTTGTTGTTTTTACGACCGTTTAAAGTGGGTGATTTTATTGACGCAGGGTCGATTTCCGGTGAGGTCTGTGAAATCGGATTGTTTTCCACCGAGCTGAAATCCGGTGATGGAATATTTATTGCCGCACCCAACAATCAGATTTGGAACCAGACTATTACCAATTATTCCCGCAACGCCACCCGCCGGGTCAAAGTGGTTATCGGTATCGGTTATGAGGATGATATTGGCATGGCCTGCGGTATTTTAGAGAAAATGGCACGGGCCGATGACCGGGTGCTGACAGATCAAAAAATACAGACATTTGTTGCCTCGCTGGGTGACAGTGCCGTTAATGTGGAAATGCGCGCTTGGGTTAATCGGGATGATTACTGGGATGTTGTTCGGGACTTCGCCAAACAATCAAAACAGGAGTTTGACAAAGCAGGCATTTCAATCCCCTATCCGCAGCGCGATGTTCATATTTTTGAAGAGACGGAAGAGTAGAGCTAATTTTGAAGAATTTGGTTTGCCCTTTTTGCCCGAAGTCCCAGAGTTCGGTTGGCCTATATCAACAGATCGCACCCTGATGACAACTAAATGCTCCTATTTGGATTTTAATAAAGGGATCATCCACACGAGGCAGGACAGGACCCAAATCGCGCTACCAAGGATAGACAGCGCATCTCCGAAGTTTATGCCAACGGCTATGAAAATCAACCCGGCAACAATGAAACCACACAACCCGATGATTTGATACCATCTATCGTCCATCATGGCCTAATTCGCGTATTTTTCGGGTAATTGTTTCTGGAGCGCGCGAACGGACACGGACAAGAAATTTAGTCACACACCTTCGGCAATCTGGCGAGAATATTCTTCTGAATCAAACCAGCCCAGAGACGATTTAACTTTCATCGTCTCATCAAGCTCCCATTCTTCCCACCCTCCCAATTTGACGTAATTATTCGTCTCTACATGATGCCCCTCTAATGTCCAAACGAAGATGGCATGAGTTCCAGCACTGCGCACATCATCACAATTAACGATCAGGTCTGGAAATTCGGCAAAAAAACCACGCGCCATTTCAGCAATGGCATCACGGCCTACCAATGCTTCGCCGCGATTGATAACAATCTGACCGTCAGGCGCATAGTGGGAGGCTACCGCCTCGGCAGATCGCAAACTCCAGGCCTTGGAATAATCGGATGCAAATTTTTGTAAATCTTCTCGGCTTGGCGTCATTGTTTCTTCTTTCTATAATATTTGCATCTGCCAAGAAATCTTGGCAAATCGGCAATGGCGTGTCGAGAAAATATTTGTGCCTGTGTGGATGTATTCAAACCTATTGGCTGGCAGCCGGGTTGAAAAACGTTGATCCTCCTCAAAAATTAGCCTTATGAACAGATATGCTCTGGCTTTTGGATTTTGCACACGGCAAAAACTGCAAGGGTTACGAGAAACGGCGGGTGCCTTCACGCCGATCAATCCAGAGCACATAAAGCGCAGCGGCGAGCCCCATAGCAGAGCAGAACAACATCATGCCTAAAAGTGCATAGGCTCCGTTCGCCTCAGTCAGGATTACACCGGTTATCGAGGTGATCACCGCACCACCTGCAACCGTTAGCGCACCAGACAAACCTGATGCGCTGCCGGCTAATTCAGGCTTCACCGACATGGCGCCGGCCTTACTGCTTGGCATTGTCAAGCCGTTTCCCAGACCGACAAAAATGGTGGCGCCAAACAACGAAATTACATGCACATATCCTGCTAAAAACAGCCCAAGTCCGGCACTAAGCCCGATGCATGCAGCAATCCTGCCGGAAATCATGAACGTGGTCAGCGAATAGTGGCTCGCATAACGACCTGAAAGAAAACTGCCAAGGAAAAATCCCAATGTGATGGTGCCCAGATATATTCCCAAGGTGCCAGCGGACATCGAAAACAGAGCTTTGGTCACCAGCGGAGCACCCGCTAAAAATGCATAAAATGCCCCGGTTGAAAATGCCATGCATAGTGAATATCCCCAAAACCGCCGCGATTTGAAAAGTTCCGGGTAAATTTGAAACTGTTTGGTGAATGTTTCTGAAGGTCTATCATTTGTCTCGCCCAAATCAACCCAGCACAAGCCAAACACCACGATCCCGATAGCTGTGAATGCCACGAAACTAGCGCGCCAGCCAAATAATTCATCAAGTCCCCCGCCAAACATTGGACCCAACATTGGCGCAATTGCCATTGCCATGCTGACATAACCCAAAAGGCTCGCCGCCTGTTGTGTGGAGACCATGTCACGAATGACCGCGGGCGACAGTGCGGCTCCAGAGATGATTGCCGCCTGCAACATGCGGAAAGCCAAAAAAATCCAGATATTGGCCGCCCACACACAGCCTAGAGATGCGAGTGTGAAAATCACCAGGGTTACCAACAGCACCGGACGCCGTCCGAACCTGTCGGATAATGGCCCCAAGATTATCTGCAACACCGACGTCATGCCCAAATAACCGGCAATTGATAGGCTCACCACGGTGTAATCGGCCTGAAAGGTCTCGGCAATATTCGATAACGATGGCAGGAACATATTCAGCGAAAGGGTTGAAAGTCCTGTCAGCAAAATAAGTGTGATTATTCTTGGTGGTGTAACGGCGGCGGAAAACATAAGACCTCTTCAGCGGCCAATATTCCGCAGATAGGCAATAAATCTAAACTGGGATTGAAAGATCAAAAAGATAATTACCGGCCGACCGGTATTTAGTTGTGCGACTATAAAGCATATATCTGTGATGATACAATATCGTAATTATTTCGAGGCTTGGTTAAACTAAATCGTGTTGGAGCTCATATGCTATAAGATAGAATTGAAAAATCACCGCTTTGCGTTGTTCGGCAAAGCGACAATTATTGCGGCTTAAATGCGAAAAATCATGACCCTTGCCGGATTGGCCCTTGTTTCCTACGCACTGCTTGTGGCGGCTGTTTTTCTGTTTCAGCGCAAATTGCAGTATTTTCCTTCGCCAGATTATATTACGCCGGTCGAAGCCGGGTTGAAAAACGTTGATGAAGTTGTGCTTACAACGCCGGATTTAGAAAAACTTGTTGCCTGGCATACGCCCGCATCGGCAGATATGCCGACGGTGTTGTATTTTCATGGCAACGGTGCGGGATTGATTGAGCGTGGCGAACGTATGGCAAAATATCAGGCGCGGGGGTTTGGGTTTTTCATCGCTGCCTACAGGAGTTATGCGGGCAGCAGCGGTTCGCCGAGCGAACGCGCCCTCATTTCTGATGCCCGTCTGGCCTATGAATTTCTTTTGAAAACCGGTGTCAGACCGGAAAATATCGTGTTATTCGGCGAAAGTCTCGGTACCGGCGTTGCTATTCAACTCGCCGCCACCGTAAAGGTTGGTGCGGTTATACTGGAAAGTCCATTTACCTCAGCGGTAGATGTCGGCAGCCTGAAATATCCGTTTTTGCCGGTGCGCTATTTGTTGAAGGACCAGTATCGTTCATCCCAATTTATTGGCAAGGTGAAGGCGCCGGTGATGGTGGTTCACGGGGGTCTGGATCAGGTGATCCCGTCGGATATGGGCAAAAAATTATTTGAATTGGCAAACAAGCCCAAAGAATTTCTGTTTCTGCCGCAAGGCGGTCACAGCAATCTCGATCAATTTGGACTGGTGGCAAAAGTGCAGGAGTTTGTTTCCAAATATGTTACAGGCAAGAACCTGTTTTGAACCGGACAATTCTATAGTTTGGCTGCATCGGCTGGCACCGCGGAATTTGTCTGCAAATGGGCTGGACGCTCGCTGGCAAATTTCATTTTCGATTGAACCCGTTGGCGATTTGTTTGAGCAACAGCATACCCCGGTTTGAGCGCCAATGCCTTGTCATAATCAGCAAGGGCCAATTCAAGACGATTGGCGCTCTCATAGGCTTTGCCGCGGTTTAAATGCGCCAGCGCCCAATTGGGTTTTAACTTGATCGCATTTGAAAAGCTTACAATTGATTTTTCAAAGTCCCCGCTGCGGGCGAGAGCGACGCCAAGACCATTGTGGGCCAGGGCATAGTTCGGATTGAGAGTAATGGCCTTTTCGTCGTTGATCTGAGCTTGTTTAAATTGGCCCTGTCGGCTCTGGAGAACGGCAAGATTATGGTAAATCTGAAAATTTGCCGGATTGAGTTTAATTGCTGTTTTAAAATCAGATTGAGCGGCCTCAATGTTGCCGAGCTTGCTGTACGTCAGGGCCCGGCTGTGAAAGGCATCGCCGTAAGAACTGTTGATGGCAATGGCTTTTTCATAGTCTGCTAACGCCTTTGGGAAATTCCGTTGTTTTTGAAAAACGTCTCCACGATTGCGGTAGGCCTGGAAATAGTCGGGAACCAGAGATATTGCTTTATCAAAATCAATAAGCGCGTTTCTCAATTGATTCCACCGCTTATAATATAGTCCGCGTTGATTATAGAGACTGGGATCGGATGGGTCGGCATTAATGCCCTGATTGAGTTGCTGGATCGATGTGAATTTGGATTTTGTTTCATACTGGGGATTGGCGGTGGATATGCCCGGCGTCTGTTCAGATACTGCGGATGGGGCAAGGCCGTCATCTCCATCGGTCTGACAACCTGCCAGGAACAACCCCAATGCTGGAATGATAAAGGCATTTATCCGTGAAAAATGCATGAGCGTTTGGTGCCTATTTGCTGCAATGGCGATGTGCTGTGCATAAACTGACGCAAGATCCATTTGATCCGCGAAAGATTACCAATTAATAAAAGCACAAATAGGGCTGAATAGTCTTGAGAAATCTGAAAATTTTTCAACAGGCCTATGCGCATGGCTGATGCGAACGACTAGTTGCTAAAAATATGCAGACAAAGACTAACGGCGTGGTTTTGGCATCGGGAGCAAACCCTCACGCTGCATACGCTTGCGTGCGAGTTTACGGGCACGGCGAATGGCCTCAGCCTTTTCGCGGGCTTTCTTTTCGGATGGCTTTTCGAAATGATTACGAAGTTTCATTTCACGGAAGATGCCTTCACGCTGCATCTTCTTTTTAAGCGCTTTCAGAGCTTGGTCGACATTATTGTCACGTACTAAAACTTGCACGAGCTATTCCCGTTCTTCAAATCGTTCGATTGTTAGCAGTAATTTAGTGCCATCAATGTGCAAACGATTAACACATTAATGAATGCCCCCAAAAGAGGCTCACGAACAGGGGTTTATCAAACCCCAGGCTGGTTGTCTACTCTTACGCGAGAATTCTTAAGAAAATACCTAATAAGAAAGATTAACAGGCTAGTTTCTCGAGGTTTTATCGGGTTTTTTCGGCATAATCTGGTTTACATGGCCCATTTTGCGGCCCGGGCGTACATTTAACTTGCCATAAAGGTGAAGGTTACAGTCGGCGCGGGCGGCATATTGCGGCCATTGATGAAAATCTTCACCGATAAGATTCTTCATTTTAGCGTCCGAATGCCTGGCAGCATCTCCCAACGGCCAGCCGCAGATGGCCCGAATATGCTGCTCAAATTGATCCGTATTGCAGGCATCTTGTGTCCAGTGGCCGGAATTATGGACCCGGGGGGCGATTTCGTTAACATAAAGAGGATCATGAGCGGAGCTGTTGCAGACAAACATTTCCACGCCCAAAATCCCGACATATTCCAGTGATTCGGCAATTTTCCGGGCAAACTCCAAGGCTTTGTTTTGCGTGTCTGCAGAAATATCGGCCGGGACCAGAGTTTCATCCAGAATATGATTGTGGTGGCGGTTTTCACCAGGATCATAGGCCACCATATCGCCTGTTTGTGACCGGGCTATAATCACGGAAATTTCGCGCTCAAAAGGTATAAAGGCTTCCAAAATCGCTGGAACACCGCTAATTTTTTTCCAGGCACCAGAAATATCATCGGGTTTTTTTATAACGGCCTGACCTTTGCCGTCATAACCTAGACGACAGGCTTTTAACACGGACGGGGTGCCTATTTTGCTGATTGCCTCTTGCAGGTCTTCAATGCTGGCAATTGATGCATAAGCAGCGGTAGGGATTGAAGCTGCGGCAAGAAACCGGCGTTCGGCCAGGCGGTCTTGAGCCACGCTCAAGGCTTGCTCATTGGGATAGAGTGGAATTCTTGAGCTTAAAAAGGCTGCCGTATCGGCTGGCACATTCTCAAATTCATACGTTATTACATCAGTGTGGCGGGCAAATTCAGCCAGGGCTTTTTCATCATCATACTCAGCAGAATATGATTTAGCCGCTACCTTAAAGGCCGGGCTGTTGGCATCCGGGCAGAATATATGGATATTAAAGCCCAAGCGGCTGGCGGCCAGCGCCAGCATTCGGCCCAGTTGCCCACCGCCTAAAATGCCGATTGTCGAGCCGGGGGGGAGGGTCGTGATGGACTTATTCATCATCACTTGGAAATTCTTTGACGGCATTTGTCTGGTCAAGGCGCCACTGGGTCAGGCGACCGGAGAGTTCCGTATCACTTAAGGCAAGAATACCAGCAGCCATAAGTGCAGCATTAACCGCTCCGGCACGGCCGATAGCCAAGGTTCCTACCGGAACGCCGGCGGGCATTTGCACAATGGAATGAAGGCTGTCTGCTCCACTCATGGCATCACTTTTAATGGGCACGCCCAGCACCGGTAAAATTGTCATAGCCGCAGTCATCCCGGGCAAATGGGCAGCACCGCCTGCCCCGGCAATTATTACCTTTAGGCCTCTTTCCTGCGCCATTTTGCCAAACTCGTACAATCTATCGGGGGTGCGGTGGGCTGAAACAATTCGGGTTTCGTATGCGATGTTAAGAGCCTCTAGGGTTTGCGCAGCATGACGCATTGTGGGCCAGTCTGATTGACTGCCCATGATGATCGCTACGAGGGGAGGTGCTGCTGCTGCCATATCATTGCCTGGTTTGTGTGGTTAGGAAATAATTCAGTGGTGATGAATAATGCTTTGGGTATTGGTTTAAAAGAATTACCCGGAGTTGTCATGCCGGAGTTTGAAGAACCGCGGATTATAGGCAAGAGTTTCGTGGGTGCAAGTGCGCCCGTCTTTTTCTGTTCTTCGAATGTGACGCTTTAGGAGTTATACTGGCCTGTCGAATCAACGATCTATAGAGCTGACCTAAACACAGGTGGACCATATGAATACGGTACAATCAGGCAGAGCGGTTAGCGGTTCAGCGGTTTCCAAGCCGCGTGGAAAGGCGCCGAGACGGGCCGAGGGGTTGGTGCGGCGCCAGGATTTGGCGACCAATGTTGCTGCAAATATTCCCGATGGGGAACTGACCCCCAATGTGCAGTCTGCTGTTCAGGTTCTTATGGCCGAGGTCGACCGCCTTAAACAGGAGCTTGTGCACAGCCAGCAAATGGTTGAAGAACTTGAATATATTGCCGATGAAGATCCTCTTGTAAAAGTTCTCAACCGCCGTGCGTTTGACCGCGAACTGACCCGGGCTTTGGCCTATGCGCAACGTTACGGGATGATGGCAAGCTTCATTTATATTGATCTCAATAATTTCAAGCAGGTTAACGATAAATTCGGCCATGCCGCGGGCGATGCCGTGCTCAAGTTTGTTGGCGAAATTCTGACGGAAAACGTACGGAGTTCCGATATTGTCGGTCGGCTGGGCGGAGATGAATTTGGTGTGATTCTCGTACATGCGGATGGCGTGGTTGCGGACATGAAAATGGAAGATTTGGTGGCAAAAATATCAGCCAAACCGGTAATCTTCGAGGGTACCGACATTATTGTGAGTATCTCGGCGGGAAGCGCAATGTTTGAGGCCGAAGATGATGCCGGCAGTCTGGTGATGCGGGCTGATAAGGCGATGTATGACACTAAAAACGGCTTAAAGGCTTCTTAGTACCGATGCAAAAGCGCCCCTGATATGCGGTTTTAGCTGGATTTTGTCTGCGTTTCTTCTGCCTGTAAACGGCAAGAGAATTCAGGCGATAATATCCGGCAGCAAGTCATCTTCAAGCTTCAAAATTGTGTCTTTTAAATGAAGCTTTTTCTTTTTATAGCGCTTGATTGTGAACCGGTCGGTATTGCCGCTATTTTCCAGCTCCTGTAAAATTTCATCAATTTCCCGGTGCTCTTGTTTGAGTACTAAAATTCGGGTCTGCAATTCTTCAGGGCTCATTTCAGTCATATTTCCAACCTCCTCAACAGAGCGGAATTGGCCAATTATGTGCCTCCTGCGAGCTTTCGGCAAGCTTCTAACGATAAAAAATATCTGGAGTTAATTTAGTATTAACGTCAAAGGGAGGCGGAAAATTAGCGATTTTTTGCGCAATAATGTCCCCAGAAAAAGATTTGATCAAAATTTTTGCCGCCGACATTCGACAAATTGTCACAATTGTGAGACACTACTGTTATTCATTTCCAAGAATCATGGAGGTTGATAAATGACGGAATCGGCGCAGTTAACACAGTTGACCGATCAACATCGTACGCTTGAGATGCAGATAGCGGAAGAATTGGCGAGGCCCATGGCGGATAGCCTCAAAATTTCGAAACTCAAGCGCGAAAAGCTCCGTTTGAAAGAAGAAATATCGATAATGGGGATAAGTACCAAAGAGGTTGCTTGATGCTTTAAAAGCGGCGGTGAGCCTTAGAATTAACTAATACCAGTCCCGCCGCCTTCTAAAGATTGTCAGTAATTTCGCGCAGTTTGAACTTTTGCACTTTGCCGGTGGACGTTTTTGGTAAATCGGTGAAGATTATGGTTTTGGGGCATTTGTAGTGCGCCAGATTACTGCGGCAAAATTCTATAATTTCCTGCTCAGTGACAGCGGGTGCGCCCGCCTTTAATGTCACGAATGCACAAGGGGTTTCTCCCCATTTTTCATCAGGCCGGGCAACGACAGCAGCTTCCAGCACGTCAGGGTGCATGTATAGGGTGTTTTCTACTTCGATGGAGGATATGTTCTCTCCACCGGAGATAATAATGTCTTTTGACCTGTCCTTGAGTTGGATATAGCCATCTTCGTGCCACACACCGAGGTCACCGGAGTGAAACCAGCCGCCTTTGAAACTTTCCTCGGTAGCGGCCGGGTTTTTGAGATATCCCTTCATTACCACGTTGCCCTGGAACATAACTTCGCCGATTACTTCACCGTTGCGGGGTACTTCTTCCAGAGTATCCGGATCGCGGACGGATAATCCTTGCAAAACCGGGTAGCTGACACCTTGGCGAGCCTTTATTGCTGCACGTTCGGTTGCCTCCAGGTCATTCCATTCCTCATGCCAGGCATTAATCGCGGCGGGACCATAGGTTTCTGTTAAGCCATAGACGTGGATGACATCAAATCCGGCATCTTCCATTGCCTGCAGCGTTGCTGCCGGCGGCGGGGCGGCGGCGGTAAAAAACGTGGTGCGATTGTTTAGTTGGGTAATTTCATCGTCCCTGGCATTGACCATTATGTTCATAACGATCGGAGCGCCGCACATATGTGTGACATTATGCTTGGCGCAGGCAGCAAAAATATCTCCAGCGGTTATTCTTCTCAGGCAAACATGAGTTCCTGCGACGATCGATATTGACCAGGTGAAACACCAGCCATTGCAATGAAACATTGGCAGTGTCCACAAATAGCGAGAGTGTTGTGGCATTGAGGCTGTTACAACATTGCCCATGGCCAAGAGGTAGGCGCCACGATGATGGTAGACGACACCTTTTGGATTTCCCGTAGTTCCGGATGTATAGTTGAGCGAAATTGCCTGCCATTCGTCTTGCGGCAACGACCAGCTAAAATCGGGCTCTCCTTCGTTTAAAAAAGTTTCGTAGTCAATTTCGCCAATGAGATCTCCGCCTTCGTATTCGCTATCGTCAATATCGATAACAATCGGCTTTGCACTGCATTGGGCCAGTGCCTGAGCCATCAGGGATGAAAATTCACGATCGACAATAACGGCCTTGGCTTCGCCGTGATCAAGGATGAAGGCGAGGGTGGCTGCATCCAACCTGGTGTTAAGTGTATTGAGCACCGCTCCGGCCATCGGCACGCCATAATGGGCCTCAAGCATTTCAGGAATATTTGGGGCAATGATGGCAACAGTATCGCCTTGTTTAAGTCCGCGTTTGGCCAGGGCAGAAGCCAGTTTTATGCAGCGTGCATAGGTCTCTTTATAGGTGTAGGTACGCTTGCCGTGAATTACCGAGAGATTATCCGGGTAGACTTGGGCTGCACGTTGCAAAAAAGACAGCGGTGAGAGTGATTGATAGTTAGCCGGATTTTTTTCCAAATGATCGTCATAAATATTTGCCACCATGCCGTTAGCCCTTATTGCTTTTTGTTAGAAGTCTGTTTGACCGCCAATTTAGCTAATTGTTTCAAACTATGCAATTTTCAATTGTGCGGTGCAGCATATTGAGAAATCAGCGCGGGAAACCGGAAATTTACCTATAGCCTGAAAAATGGACTAAGCAGTAAATTTGCCATCGTAGGCCCGGGCTGCGGGCAGACTTTCTGTCCAGATAGCTATTTTTCCAGCTACCCACCAGGCAACTATGGCAATGGCGGCACCGAAATAACCGTCAATTGCATAATGCCAGCCTAGGTGAATTGATCCCAAAAAGATCACGACAGCAAACGCCGTTAGAGCTATTCCGTGGGCGCGGCTGACTTTCCAACCCAAAAGGGCAAACAGTACGGCTGAGGCATTGTGCATGCTGGGCATGGCCGAGATGCCGGCGACCAGGCCCTGTTTGGCAATATATGACTGCCACAAGGTTTCCTGAGTGGAAAGCGCCCAAATCGGGAAAGTTTCATTGACCTGATACAGATAGGCCATCAGTTCCTTGTAAGGATTGGGCGAGAGATTTAACGCTTCATAAAATGCCGGGCCAGCTGAAGAGAATATAATGGCAAAAAAGCTGCCGCCAATCGACCAGGCCAGTAAAAAGGAAACAAAAAACCGGGTGCGCAACACCGAAGGTCTGGCGGCAAAGGCCTGCCAGATGAAGATCGTCCACATGACGATAAACCAGGTATTATAAATCAGGTTTATAAGGAATGTTACGGGGGCGAATCCAAGGATCGGTTGGAGGACTTGCCAAGGATGATAGCCAAAGTGCAACCGTCGATCCAATTCCATGAAATATACATCCCAATTAAATGGACTGAAGGCAGTGATATTCACTTTCATGAAAGTGAATGTTTCCACAAAGAAGAAAATGGCGATGATAACGGTGAGACCAAGCGACAATCGCTGCGGGTCAAATAAAAACTCCTTAACATCATGAGATAGCGCGGAAATTGGGTGTTTTGGTCTGACATATAGGCAAAGGTTGATAAAACGCAGGATGATCATCGACAAAAGCAGGATAGGCAGCATGTTGACGAAAAATGAAAAACTTAGATCGTAGGGCTGAATATCCGGTTGGTTACGGGTCAGTAAATATACTGAAGCCATATATATTGCGGAAATGAAAAACAGCATAAACTGCGCTTTTATGCTGGCTAAGAGCAGGCGCAGAAATTTTCTTATCCCGGCAGTATAAACGGGAATTATCTGTTGTTTTTGTGTGATTTCCATTGGAGGCATATAGGCGTACTCAAGTTTACTGGAACCAGACAATGACCGTGACATTGATGGGGAGGGGGATCATACAATTACTCTCTTATCATTGCGTAAATAGGCTAAGCTGGATCATTTGCGCTGGACTTAACGTGTCGGCGCTGCTCTATTTTCGATAACGACGTGGCCTTTTAAAATAAAGAACTTTTTGGTTAGGGGAGGAGTGGATGAGCCGATATCATCAGGTTTATCGTGAATGGCAGGAGGATCCGGCTGGGTTTTGGGCACAAGTTGCTCAGGAGATTGATTGGGCAAAACCGTGGGATGAAGTTTTTGATCCCCAGGCAGGGGTTTACGGCCGCTGGTTCACAGGGGCTGAATGCAACACGTGTTTTAACTGCGTTGACCGGCACGTGGCAAGCGGGCGCGGAGATCAAGCCGCGATTATTTATGATTCCCCGATCACCGATACAAAACGCGTCCTGTCATATTCTGATTTGTTAAAAGAAGTTTCAGTTCTCGCCGGTGCGCTCAAAGCCTCAGGTGTTAAAAAGGGTGACCGGGTCATACTCTATTTTCCGATGATCCCGGAAGCAGCGGTGGCGATGATGGCTTGCGCGCGCATCGGGGCCGTGCATTCGGTGGTTTTTGGCGGGTTTGCTGCTAACGAACTGGCCACGCGAATTGATGATGCCAAGCCCAAAGCAATTTTATCGGCCTCGTGCGGTGTTGAGCCCAACCGCATCGTCGAATATAAACCGTTGCTGGATGAGGCAATTGAGATTGCCGATCACAAGCCTGATTTATGTGTCGTATATCAACGCGAGCAGTTAAGCGCCGATCTTAAACCGGGACGTGATTACGATTGGGTTGAATTTATTCGCGATGCCGTTCCAGCCGGCTGCGTTTTTGTTGCCGCTACGGATCCGCTCTACGTTCTTTACACATCTGGAACAACCGGTGAGCCCAAAGGGGTTGAGCGGGATAATGGTGGCCATATGGTTGCGTTAAAATGGACGATGAAAAACATCTATGATGTTGATCCCGGCGAGGTCTATTGGGCTGCCTCCGATGTTGGCTGGGTCGTTGGCCATTCATATATTGTCTATGCGCCGTTGTTACACGGCTGCACCACAATTCTGTTTGAAGGAAAGCCAGTGGGGACGCCCGATGCCGGGACGTTCTGGCGGGTTATTTCGGAATATGGCGTTTCTGCCATGTTTACCGCGCCGACAGCATTTCGGGCGATTAAAAAAGAAGATCCCAAAGGCGAGTTGATCAAGAAGTATGATCTGTCTAAATTCCGTACGCTGTTTTTGGCTGGCGAAAGAGCGGATCCGGATACCATTCAATGGGCGGAACGAAATCTAAATGTGCCGGTAATTGATCATTGGTGGCAGACGGAGACCGGATGGTCGATTGCAGCCAACCCGGTGGGTCTGGGTGTTCTGCCGGTTAAATATGGCTCTCCGACGGTAGCAATGCCCGGCTATGATGTTAGAATCGTTGATGAAACAGGTAACGAAAAAACCGACGGGGACATCGGAGCTATCGTGATCAAACTACCGCTGCCGCCTGGTTGTCTGCCCTCTCTTTGGCACAAAGAGGAGCGCTTCAAGAGCAGTTATCTTGAAACATTTAAGGGATTTTACGAAACAGCTGATGCTGGTTATAAGGATGAAGACGGCTACCTTTACATCATGGCGAGAACGGATGATATCATCAACGTTGCCGGCCACAGGCTTTCGACCGGTGGAATGGAAGAGGTCCTGGCGAGCCATCCCGATGTCGCGGAGTGCGCTGTTATCGGCAAGGGCGATACCCTCAAGGGCCAGGTGCCGGTTGGTTTTGTCGTGCTGAATGCCGGCGTGAACCGGGAGCCTGAGGAAATAGAGCAAGAATGTATCAAACTGGTCCGTGAAAAGATTGGTCCGGTGGCGGCCTTTAAGACCGCAATTTCTGTGATGCGTTTGCCAAAAACAAGATCGGGTAAAATTTTACGGGGTACGATGCGCTGTATTGCCGATAGTGAGACCTACAAGATGCCGGCAACGATAGATGATCCGGCCATTCTTGGCGAAATTGCCGATGCGCTGAAAGGCAAAGGCATGATTTCCTAAAGCGTGTCTCGCAAAAGTGGGCACCGGTTTTGCGATAAAGACACGCGCAAAAACAAAGGGTTAAAGTGTGTCAAATGAATCTGAGAAAAGGAGACACGCTTTAGAAATTGCCACAAACTTCCAAGCGGGCCTCAACAGC